>JABSQK010000711.1 GCA_013215875.1 Lentisphaeria bacterium | reverse complement strand
TCATAATCAAACAATTCTCGATCCCAAAATTCATCAAGTAGGTCTATCTTTTCAGTTTGAGCATCATCCATATATTTAACATCAATGTCAAAGTGTTTTAAAAGCCAGTAATTTTTAAGACTTTGCATCCAATAATCAACTGCTCTAAAAGCAAACCCACTCACCTCTTTAAGGTTAATTGCTGAGATGATTGAAAAATAATTATTTGCATCTAATAGTTTCGCGTTTAGCAATACACCATCAAGAAAGGAATTTACCAGTTCCCCACCATCATTGAGACGTTTCTCCAATTCCGAATCACTAACTAAATCATCAAAAGCAAATATATGACCTTCTCTTGGATCTAATCCTTCCACATAACCACCCCGTGACAAGCGCTGTATGTGCTTATCATCTACCTTGACAAGAAAGACAATGCAACCACTATGAATACTGTATTTATCATTAAATTCGGGAATTGTAATCCGTGCTTTTCGTTCGTTTTTTGATATACTAAATCCATCATGAATTACATCAAATTCTTTGTCAAAATCCTTCCCACCAATAGAATCAGGTAAAAATAACAGCATAGCTTTATCTTGCTTATCAATAGGGCAAACAACAACTCCAATTGATTCAATCACTTTTGTCTGGCTAATTTCAGAAAGTTTGAGACTTTTATTATCCCAGTTCAAATTAGTAAATGGGTTTGACTCGTTGTGTAAAGATTGTATCTGTGTAAATATCAGTTTTTCTATCACCAACCCACCATAAATATCATATATTAATACATCAAATTCATTTTGACTGAAGCTTTCTACGTGAACAACACCACCAGGAATTAACTTATCTAAGCTTATATAGTGGAAGATTGATATTTGATTACAATTATCCCATAGACCTGGTGAACTACTTTGACGGATTTCAGGGAAGCTTAACTGCAAACAACCTTTTTTGTCAGTTTGTTTTATATAATCATGATATTTACCATCTGGTTTTGAAAATCGAATGCGAATTACACTTCCAGGTAAACTCTTCACATTCAGATAACCTTTGTGAACAAGGTCATCTGAATTTACCTTTTCAGCCTTCTCAGGTATATCAAAGATGGTTCTGTTCTCATTATACTCTACAACCGCACCCATCCTTTTAATATCGCCATTAAAAGTCAAATAAGTACCATCCTTAAGTTGTACTTCTCTCTGAAAAGACGTTTTATAAGGGGATATTTGGCATTCAATACGGTTTGGACGCAAATCGTTAGAAGACATTTTTACGATTACTGTTTCATACAAATTATATTGTTTTGTATATCCTTCTATTTCAAAATCGACAGGTAAAACCGTGATATATCTTTTGGCTGATCGTTCTCCTAAAATGACTTCTAGAATAAATTTCCCACTCAAGCTTTCATTAATTCGTCCGTCAAGATCCATTGGTATTGAAACATCACTTTCAGTAAATACACACTGATCTCCTTTGTAAAGATTAACCTGATCATATTGAATAATATCCTTTTCAAATATTTCAGGGAATTTGCTATAAGTACGTTTTCCTGGAACAAATGGAAGCAGATAATCTTCCGATATTTCTGGATCGAGGGTTAGTCGTCCCTTAAAATTTCGTATATATAAAATTTGATCATTTTCATCCTTAACTGCAATTCCAGTATAAGATTCAGCATTTATAAAATGTACGCCTTTATAATTCTGAATGACCTCTACCCCCTCTTTGTCATAAAAATATAGCTTATATGAGTTTTCCCAATTCCTCGAATTGAGTGATAAATAGTAGCTACGCCTTTGATTTAGAGGGAATTGCTTAGGTACATGCTTATATTTGTCATTAAAGATTATTATAGGATCTTCCAATAGGTCATCTGGAGTAATATCAATTTCTCTAACCGTTTGGGAGTGCTTAAATTTCAATGTTATTTTAGGGATATCGACGGCTTTGTTGTAGGGGATACCTTTCCAAACTTTATCACCCGTACAGCGATAATGAATCAGTTCAGAATTCCCGAATTTTAGGAATGCATCTGCATTGCCTAAACCGTATATACTAAAATCAAAGACGGCTGGAAAATCGTAGTGAATGTTACCCTCAACTAACATTAATCCAAAATTTGCCAGTTGTGTTTGGGTTTCTTCCTTAAATAATTTCAATATTCGCTCAGTAACTAATACTGGTAGATCGAAGTAATCTGAAAGCTCATCGATATTCTCAATACTAAAAAGACCCATTAACATTGTTTCTGATAATTTAATATAGAAATCAACAACAATACCATAATCAAGTTCCGCATTTTCTTTACGTAAAAAATAGGACTTTGCGATAATATTTTGATTAATAAGAAGGGATTCAAGCGAATCTTTTCCAGCAATTACATTTTCATAGTTATTATCAAAAGATTTAATTACTGATTTAACAAATTTCTCAGCATATTTGCTATAACAGAAACCTGATTGTCTTTCAATGCCTGTAACAAATAACCGATGCCCACGTTTATCTTTGGGAATTGTAAAGCCTAGTTTCAACAGAATTCCATCGTACAAATAGTCGAATTCCGTGGCCTGAGACGGGTAATCAAACCCCTCGTTTTTTAATGCATCAGTAGACACTTCATCAATTTGGAAAGGCTCACCATCTTTCTTACCTTTAATCAAACAATTAATCGCCCACAAATACTGCCAAGCCCAATAGTATTGCCTTAATAATTCTTTATTGTAAGGCTCCCTTCTAATTTGCAATTTCCATTCATCGAACAAATCAGAATATGAATTACTTCCAATTGCATCAAAATCGTTTAATTCTGGCAATTCAAAATCCCTTAATGGAGCTCCCAAATACCATCCCTTGTCCATTGCATGCCCTTTTAAGGCTTTAATATCATCGGGAATAGTACTCATCCTCCAAGCCCTCTATTCTTATCCATAAATTGTAATCCCATGTTCATATCTATATTCATAATAGTTAAAAGCAATAATTCAATCAAGCACTCTCACTTATGCCTGAATCATCGTCATCAATGATGAATTCAGTTGCAATTATTGGTAATTGTTTCTTGGGTTTCACTCCAAGCACTTTGAGCTTCTCTGTCTTGCTGATTAAGTTGCCATTACCAGTACTCAATTTTTTATATGCATCATCATAAGCAATTTTACTACGATCTATCTGTTTCCCAACTTTTTCCAGATCAGTAACAAAGCCAACGAACTTATCATAAAGGTCAGCTCCAGCTTTAGCAATCTTTTGAGCATTTTGCTCTTGTTCTTCCTTACGCCAGCAATTCTCTATGACTCTCAAACAACAAAGTAATGTTGTAGGGCAAGCTAGGATAATTCTCTTCTCCATAGCTTCATTTAGGATCTCAGGACACTCTTGCATGGTTAGATGAAAGGCACCTTGAACAGGCATAAACATCAATACCATATCTAATGATTTTATATCTGGTAATTTTTCATAGTCTTTATTACTAAGTTCTTTTATGTGACTGCGAACTGCCTTGATATGCTTTTTAAGTGCCTCGGCACGGGCTTTATCCGTTGATGCATTGCAGTATTGCTCATAATGAACCAAAGTGACCTTTGAATCAACTATAATATCTTTTTCATCTGGCAAATGAATTACTACATCTGGTAGTTTACGATTTCCATCTTCATCTTTATAGCTGGATTGTGTATCAAATTCACGACCTTCAGTCAAACCTGCTGTTTCAAGAATTCGGGTTAAGATTACTTCTCCCCAATTGCCTTGGGTTTTCACTTGACCTTTTAAAGCTGTAGTCAAATTTAGTGCATCATCATGAAGCTGTTTATTCCATTTAAATATTTCTTTGATTTGCTCATCCTGCCGACCATGTTGCTCTGCAAACTCTTTATGAAATTTTGATACTGATTCTCCTAAAGGAGCCAGTAGAACGTCCAAACGTGCTTTATTTTGTTTGGTGATCTTTTCACTATTATCCGTCATGAATTTTTGAAATTGATGAGTCAGTTCATCCTTGCACTGGTTTAAGATATCGAGTTTTTCAGTATGTGATTTACGCTCTTCTGTAAGCTTGACTTCCAAAGTGGCTTTTTCGACTTGAACGCTATTAAATCGTTCTTGAATGTTTTTCACCTCCAGATTAGAGTCCTCAGCAGACTTCAGCACCAGATCCCTCTGTTCTTCAATAGTTCCTAAAGCACCACAAGCTATAGCCCAATTGCTTTTGAATTTTACTGCCAGAATAATAGTTACGATTAATGCGATAATTAAAAACGTGATAGTTACAGTTGTCATAAAATCATCTCCTTTTATAATTAATTTTATAATGGTTATGATTATAGCTAATATGATGCCAAAGTTAAAAACTAATAATTGAGCTCAATTATACAATTTTCATTTATTATGTGATAAGTTTTATTACTAAAATATAATTATTTTTATTATTTAGTAAAATCAATAAAGAATATAAAAAATGGAGTATTGAACGAGAACTAGTAGGGTCTCAGTCTATCCACTCGGAATCGACCCAAAGTATCAAATCTAGAATATGATTTACTAATGCTTGCACAGTGTATTTTGTTGGAAAGAATCCAACTGCACTAGAATCATGATTTCCAAATTCAGATGTGACCGAATATGCTGTTCTTCCTAATGATTCAATATTCGCTGCAATTTCTCCCTTTTGACCTAACTCCTTAAATACTTCGCTCGGACTAAAATTCCGCCGAGTAATACCTATTAATTGTGGATTATTAGCAGATAAACTTTTAAGTATCTTCTCCTGAAGAATTCGAATT
>JABSQK010000710.1 GCA_013215875.1 Lentisphaeria bacterium | reverse complement strand
CGCCTTATAAATGGATTAAAGATGTCTATAAAAATGAGCTCGCTACCAGCTGGTCTGTCGACTGGCGCCAGACGGATGCGGGTGTAAAAACAGATAATAAATACTACGATGAGCGCTGGTTCAAATCTGAAGTGGGTGTACGCATGACTATGCTCGGAGCGCCTGGTACGATTGCCTATGCGGGTGAAGGTCCTCTGTATCGTACAGATTTATCATCGCGTGCCGATCGCCTGGAAGGCAATATGATGAAGAAGCGCCCTGCCGGTGCCGAATCGCGTTTACCCATGGTTGTAGCACGACGCAAAGCAAAGAGTGTTATTTTTGCAGCATTGCATGAACCCTACGAACTGGCATACGCAGGAAAGAAATTGCCGGCACCAAAGCTTGCCAAGTCCTACGAGTTGCTTGCCAAAACGACTACGGCTATTGCTGTAAAAGTGGTGGGACAGGATTACGTCGATTATTGCATGGTGCGTTTTAAGGAAGATTCCAAAATTACTCAGGCCACACCCATTCCCGGCATACTAATTTCTGAATTAAATAAAACCTGGACATTTCGTACAGACCCTAAAAAAGAAGGTGAAGTCGCCAAATGGCAGCTACCCGCCCACGATGCCTCGAAGTGGAAAAAGATTAAAACCGATGATGTATGGGAGAAACAAGGCTATGCAAAGTACAATGGCATAGGCTGGTACCGCAGCACATTCACTGCAGCAAAAACATACAAAGGGAAAAAGCTCTACCTCTATTTTGCTGGAGTGGATGAAGATCCTAAGGTTTGGATAAATGGTAAACTCGTCGGTGAACGCCACGGGATAAAATTTTGGAATGTGCCCTGGCATGTGGAAATTACCGATGCCATAAAACTCGGCGAGAAAAACGATATCATCGTACAGGTATTAGACCGCAGTCATGCGGGTGGTATCTACAAAGCGGTCAGCCTGGTGCATTCCATTGAAGCAATTAAAAAGGGTACTGGAAATAAACAGGGCGATATACTTACCCTGGTATCGAACGATGGTAAACTTACATTTTCTTTTAAGGACTTTGGCTACATACGTATCCAGGGTGATAAACAGATTATCAAAGGCAGTGTAAAATTCACTGGCTTGGGCAAAAAATAAAACAACAACAAGGACAGATTATGAAATATTTACTTTACACAATTTTCTTTTTTAGTATGCTGCTTTCCGCAGAGAACAAAAAGAAACATCCCTATATGATCCTTACCGAAAAACAATTAATCGAGATCCGTGGAAAAATAAAAACGGATCAATGGGCCCAGGATCAATATATGAAGTTAAAGAAAATGGTTGATGAGAAGCAGAAAGGCTACCAGCTGCAATCAGCAATTCTTTATGCCATAACAAAAGATAAAGACTATGCAAAAGCACCTGCCCAAGCGATCCGACGGGGTTATGGCATGACAGGAGCTTATAAATGGGATCTTGGTTGGGCCGAGGCAATCATGTATGATTTAATTTATGATACTCTCACAGATGCACAACGGAAAGAAGCCGAAGATAAGATGCGTACCGGTGGCAAAAACACAATTAAGGCTGCCCACAATCAACGGCAAACCTGGAATATGTACCATCTCTTGCATGCTCAGGTGGGAATTATTGGTTTTGCAATTGGCGATGAAGAACTTATTGAATATGGCATGAACGATCCGGGTGGCGGCAGTTTTGAAAAATACGGACCCAAAACCTATGGTGGTTTTTACCAGGTAATGGAAGCCAATGTCAAAGACGGCAACTGGCATGAACCCAATGCCTATCAGTATTATTTGGTCTTGCCTCCGATGGTTACATTGATTGAGGCAGCATCTAATTACTACGATAAAGACCTGTGGCATTGGCGATCGCCTAATGGGGACAGATTAAAGGATATATTTTTAGCTGCTATCGACCGGACCTTCCCCGCCGAAGATATGGGGATAGCAGGCGGATCTTACCGCTTAAGTTCTTATGGAGATACCAGTACACAATTTAAAGATATGACAAAAGACAGCGCTTACAATAATGATTATTTTCTGGTGAACAATCCATCAACTCCATCCGGCGGTATTAAGAAAAAAAGACTCGATTTAGGATCCTTATTTGAAGTGGCATATCGCCGTACAAAAGATCCGCGTTTCGCATGGGTGATTAGTCGCAATGAAAGCCGCGACTGGTCGGACCGCACTGAACGATATCAATCGGCTTTTATGTTTGCTGGCCTAACCCACGGGTTGCCAATTGATCCCAAAAAAGTGAAAGCCCCTGAAGCAAAAAGCCGGATGTCATCGAACGCAAGTTTTGCTATGTTGCGTGCTGATGAATCACCAAGTTATTGGTCAGGCAAAGGACCTGCATGTTTCTTCATGATGGGTAATTATCCGTTTCGCAGTCATGCACACAATGAAGATTACCAGATTACCTATCACGATAAGGGCCGTATTTTTTATCCAGACATCGATGTTATTCAATATGAGAGAGATCATGAAGTGGGTTGGACACATCGTAGTATTGCCCATAACACCTTGGTTGTTGATGGTGGAAATATGAATAACAAAAGTAAATATATCCACAAAAGTGATTTTAATAAAGATGTAAAATACATCATCGCTTATGGCTCACCCTATCAGCGAAAAGGCAAATATGGTACCGCGGCAATCGGTTCACAAATTTACCCGAAGAATGTTTACCTGGCGCGCTCACTTATGTTGACCGACGATTATATGCTGGACTTATTCTGGGCAAAAAGTAATAAGGAACATGTCTATGACTGGGCGCTGCATGGCCATGACGATCTGCAGTATAATGGCAAAAGTTATCGTACTGATAAATCACTGCCGGAATCAAAAGATCTGGAACCCTATAAGTGGATTAAAGATGTACGAAGTATTGATGGAACGAAAGCATGGTCAGTCGATTGGCTGCAGCATTTTGGTAAGCCACAAAATACCGTGGGTATCAAACTACGTATGTTGGGTGCTGAGTCTGCCACCACTTATCTTGGCGAAGGTCCCTTGTATCAAACAGATTTGGCAAAGGGCCACTGGGACTCCAGTGGCAACCACATGAAAGTACGTCCGCCGGGACCAGTATCGCGTTTACCCATGATTGTGGCACGGCGCAAGACAAAGAATGTATTATATGCCGCATTGCATGAGACTTATTACAAAATGAAAGATGGCAAAAAAGTCACTCACAAGGGAATCAGTTCCTATGACTTAATTGCCAAAACCGAAGATGCTATTGCAGTGAAAATTACCGGGCCGAATTATGTGGATTATTGTATGGTCGCTTTCAAAGATAATAAGGCAATCACAAAATACGTAGCAGTTCCAGGTGTAAAAATAACTGAACTCAGCAATGCCTGGACATTTCGCACCGACCCGAAAAAAGAAGGTGAAAAAGGAAAATGGAATTTGCCTGCGCATGATGCATCTGAGTGGAAAAAGATTCGTACAGATGCCACGTGGGAAAAACAAGGCTATGCTAACTACGATGGTATTGGCTGGTACCGAAGCACATTTACTGCTGCAAAAAAGTTCAAAGGT
>JABSQK010000071.1 GCA_013215875.1 Lentisphaeria bacterium | reverse complement strand
TTCATCGCCTTCATCGATGTAACCCAATTCAAAGTGGGCAATTTTATCTTTGATGGTCACATTGCTCGGGCCGTCGAACAGTGTTCCATAGCTCCCACCCGCCTGCCAAACTTCCATGAGGGCGATCAAGGTTTTTTGATCTTCGCGGCTCATGCGGCTTGGATCATCAAAGATCATGATATACTGACAAAGATCTGAATGGGTGGGGTAGTCCTCTGCCTGATAAAATATAAAGCAGAAATTCATTGCATGTTCAGCAGTGCGGGGATCTAAGATGTAGTTGCTTAGTTCCTCAGGCGTATGATCTTCATACTCGTCTTTCAAATCATTGCGTTTATCACGATACTCGAAATAGGCCTCCTGCAGACTTGATCCAGGCGGCATTATCATTTCAAGATAGCGTTGTGAAGCCCGCGCTAAGCTGGCAGCTTCCAAAAATAACTCCGGGTTCTTTAGCCTCCAGTCATCAGCACTGCTTTGATAGAGTTCAGTAATAAAGTATTGCAGTAAGCCGTGGCGGAAGTTATCACGTTCTTCATTACCTGATTTTCCAGCCATTTGACCTGCAAAGGCTGTAGCAGTACCAATTTGCCGGGGGCCCAGTGGCAGTTGGCTGGTATCAAGATAGTTAATGGTGATATCTGCTTCTGGGTGAATGATAAGCGGGGTTTGCCCATAAGCTAAGGTATAAATTCCATAACTAACGCCTTCTTCGATGATGGCAGTAAAACCATAATAGGGTTCGGTTTGGCTCAACAAATCACACATTAAAGCGGATTTGCCGGATCCCGAACTGCCAAATACCGCACAGTGTTGCGGGGTTGTACCCAGAAAATTAACCAGTCCGACAAGATTATTATTATTACCATCATAGAGGGCTTCGGCTTTTTCAAAGGCTCGAAAGGTTGATGAATAGGGAATGAGAGCTGCAATGTAATTGGATTCACAATACAATTTATAATAGTTATAAGGATGATTCACGCCGGAACCAGGAATGGTGCGAGCAAACATGCCAATGGCCTGGGTATCAAGTGACGCCTCGGTTAGATCGGCAGAATCCATTTTCTTAATGGCTGCTTTTATGGCAGCAGTTTTAGTTTGAACTTCAGTTTTATCTATTCCCCAGATATGAATGTACAATTCAAATTTCATGGGTTTTAATGACCCATCAGATAAGTTGGCAATTTTCTGTCGAGCCTGCTTAATTGATTCAACGTGCCCCTGCTTTGAGGGATCCGCATTAAATTCACCGCTGAGACGTTTGATGATACGCTCAGTATTTGAGATCTCCTTTTCAATCGGCTGATACTCCAGGTTAATGGTGATGCGGTAATTCAAGAAGGGCAGGGAGGTCAGAATAAAGATCTGCCCCATATAGGTAAAAGACGGGGCACGGCTCATGACCATGATGCTGTGATAGTGAGAATCGAAAAACATGGAAAAGGGTTCTTCACTTGTTGGCGTATTGCCCAGCACATCGGAACGATAGGTATTTTCAAGAATTGTTTTTTCCGGATCGTAGCCGGACAGGTTGTCGCCAAGTATGTTATCTGCACAGGGGTTAAAGAAACAAAGGTGGTTCATATAATAATCAGTCTCATCCATGGCTTTAATGCCACAGGCGGAGAGATGAAGCTTGATCATGTGTTGGACATTATCAAAGAAAGCACGCATCGCTTTCACATTGCTGGTATTTAGATCTGCAGGTTTTGGGCGTGCAGCTGAACCTAAGGGCAGGGTAATATAAAGAAACAGCTTTTCCCGGCGTAAGTCGCCAGCATCCATCTTCTTCTTATAACGTTCATAGCGCTCCATGCGAGTTGTGAAAGACCATTCTTCTTTGGCGAGCTTCATGGTATCATCATAGTAATGATCGAGTACATCGCGGTAATCCGAATTACAGCCCCAGGAGAATTGTACTTTACAATTATCAGGCAGGCTTGAAAGAAGGCCTCTAAGATTATCCTCCTGCTCGTGCAGCATCTCTGAAGACGAATTTAATAGATCAGGAGCTGCCAGCATATAGCCCTTAGTACAAAAGCCTTTGAACCAGATCATCATGCCATCGTGATAGTAGCCATCATCAAGATTCATGAACAGATCTCCACTTCATCTATGGCGTCATTTAGCTCATATGAAAATGATGCGGCTGGGAATACGGAAAAAATCGATTTTAAAATATCCCGCTTCTTTGGCTCTTTGTATAAGTAGCTTTCGGCGCTTGTTAAAAAGATCGCTTTCATCTCGCGCTGGCGGGAGTTAATCTCAGCCAGAGATCGCCCTGAAATGATATAAAGACTCTTTCTTGATCTGTGGCTTTCTAAATCAACCCTGATGGTGCCATCGAAAAGTAGCATGGATTGTTGATCTAAAGAAATAACCGACAGGAAGAGATCGTCACTAAATTGGATCGCTTCATAATGAACAGTAATGGCGCGTTGCATGGCAGCAGCAGTTTCAAAGTACAATCCAAAGGCAAAGCGTTTACATATGTTTTGATAGCTGTCTATCTTTATGCCGCTTAAACAATCGCCATGGGTATACGTTTCTTTAATGCGCTTTTCGATTTCTTGCTCCTTTTCCTCATTCAAAAATCCCAGGGGTTTATATCGAAGCTTTTTGCTGTAGAAACTGACGATGTCATCTTTTGCAAAAATAAAGGACTGCATGCGGTCAAAGCTGCCAGGAAGGGCCTCACAGCCATAGCGTGCAAATGAGACATAGCCGCGCGAATCAAGCTCATGAATGAGCAAGGCGGAAGTATCCGCTTCATTAAGCTGATATACTGGAACCATCATCCTAGAAACTTATCCTTTATTTTTCGTACGTGTTTTGATTTCTTAAGCTGATTATCACTCATGTAAGACATCATTTTATCCCAGAAATAACCAGGTGGTTTGCCGATATAAAACAGTGAAAGAAATAGACCAACGCCAAATAGGGGAGTTCCAGCAACACATAATGCCGGAAGCACTGATAGGTGAGGCAAACAGATAATGACAAGAACAATGGAGAGGACTAAGGCCCCTAGAACCAAAAGGAATAAATCTCCTTCAAGTCCAAAGGCCTCCCCGCGTTTAATTTTCCCTACAGATTTTGTTTTACGCAAAATCACATCCCCGTAATTTTACTGAATTAAAGATTTACTGGTATAGACGAATTCGATCCAAATATTTTGAATAAGTAAGTCATGATAGGCACCGCAAAAGCAATCACTGCTCCAGCAATAATCGAAAGCTTGGCTTTGACGGGATCCCCGTCCTTCATTTGCCAGCCGCCATATATGATCACTAAGACACCAATAATGAAGGCAATCATCATGATTAAATTTAAGACTTTGTTAAAACCACCCGCGAGACCCGCTTGTGCCAATCCCATTTGCATTCCCTGTTGTAATAGATCCATCCTTTTCCCTTTTTGCTTTATTTTTTTGAATTATTGTGTTCTATCATTTTGTTTGTTTATACATTTATGTCTATTTAATTTAATGTCAATCTCTTTATTTTAATTAATATTTTTATTTTTAATTCTGTTGCCTTTTTGGCAATCCATGTGTATTCATAATTAAAAAATGGAGAGGTCAATGATTGAGAAATTAAACGAGATGAGAGATTTTATTAAGTTATATATCAAGGGGCAAGATCCTGTAATCGATCTTGTTTGTAAACGCATAGAAGAAGCGGAACTCGGATTGACGGATCCAAGTCGCCCAAAGGGATCTTTTATATTCCTGGGGCCTACAGGAGTAGGTAAAACCGAACTTTGTAAGTTAATAAGCACCTACCTATTCGGCCCTAAACAGCTTATACGACTAGATATGAGCGAATATATGCTTGAGAAAAATGTTAATAATCTTATTGGTGATGATACTGGATATCTCGGTCGATTAGGGGAGGGAGTACAGAATAATACAGGGAAGGGCGGCATTATTTTATTTGATGAAATGGAAAAGGGCCACCGGCGAATCGTGGATATATGTTTACAAATGCTTGATGATGCACGGATCACATGTGGGCGCAACGAGAGCTTTTGTTTAAAGGATTATTACCTTATTTTCACATCAAATATTGGTTCCCATAAAATAATTAAAGCAGCTTCAGGACGAGCAAATATCTCGACAAGTTTATTGGAAAAGATTGTTCTATCTGAATTCATTAAATCAGACTATCGCCCAGAATTCCTAGCTCGCTTTGATAAACTTGTCATGTTTGATTTTATAAAGCCGGCTGTGGCCAGGGATATTGCAGAATTAAATCTACAAATGCAATGTAAGCGAGTAGGGGAACAAGCGAAGCTTGATATTAGTTACAGCCCAAACTTGATAAATACCTGCCTGATGAATGGCTATAAGAGGGAACTAGGGGTTCGTCCGATGCGTAATTATGTCGAAGGGGTCATTCAACGTGCGGTCGCAGAAAAGATACTATCCGGTAATGATGACTCTCATTTAATCTTAAACTAATCTTTATGTGGGGGATTATTCTATTGGTGGGGAGCGTCAGGGGTTTGGGGGCGGGCGCTAAGCCCCCTAGAAAGACAATGTTGATCTACAACCTATAGATCCATAGTAGCATCTGTCATTTGGCTCTGACCACGTTCAGTAAGCAGGATATCATCTAGGCCTTTCTCGCCGCAATTTGGGCAGAGAATGGGATTCTGGAAAGCAGGACGCATTGTTTCTTCATTTATTCCTATCTCCCCCACTTCGCAATCAAATTCAGCCTGGCACTCTTTACATTCAAAATTAATGATATTATCATCACTTCCTTTCCATAATTATACTTGTTGTTTACTAAATATAATCTTCATCATTTATATGTTCCCACATTTCATTCTGGTGAAGCCAGACAATATCTGCATGATTTTCAATATATTCCTCGATACTCATTCCATCAATTGTGGGTGCCCTCTTTATTCTAACCTGTTTGCCATTCATGAAAACCCATTCATATTTTTTCTGTCTCTCAGCCTTTGCTTCTTTCTTAGCTCGTTTTTGAGCGGTAGTTAATTTCTTTTTTTGCTTCGCCATACTTATGCTTTATCCAGTTTACGTTGAATGAGGAATGCTCGTCATGCATTTTCCTGTTTTTTAAAAGAGCTCAAATTACCAAATAACATTGAATACTGGTCAAGATGTTCATCTTCTGCGTATCGACTGATTCCAACCCCTAAAGCTTCTTTTTCTTTTTCGCCTATCAGCTCTTCCCAGTGATTGTCTAAATGAAGTTCAAAGCCACTCCCTTCAGTCCATAAATGAACATAAAATATACCATCGTAATCCTTATATACTGCTGGCATGTCCAATGTAGCTTTATTTTCAAAATAGGGCCTTTTGATGGGATTGCCATCTGGCCCAAATAGTGATACGAGTGCTGATAAACCATCGACCTTTGTAATTACTAATCTATATTTATCATCTGAGATCCATTCTCCAATATAGAGATCAATACCAAATTTCATTCTTTATCCTTCTCCAACGTTTGGCTTGTGGTTTCATTTTAACATAACTCACGATATATAAAATGAAATCCACGGAGCGCTTGTTATGGCTTTTTATTATCATCTTCCTCGGCTGGGGATGTGTTGAAAACTAAGACTTCCCCATCGATTAGAGCTTGTTCATAATATTGCAGGTGATCATATTCGTCATTGTCTTCATAGTCTTTTTCAGTAATGGGGTGTTGTACCTCGATTGCCTCTGCAATAATGCTGTATTCTTCAATCTGCCCCTTTGCGATGTATTCTGCATTCTTTTCTGTTTGATCTTTAATCCAGCAACCAACATAAACTTCTTCGCTTATCTTATTATCCCCAAATAACCATTCAGGTAGTTCATTGCTTTCAACTATGCTGGCTCGAATACAAAGATACTGCATTGGAATACGTTCGTAATGTTTGTACTCTATTTCTTTATCTACCATAACTTATTATGTCTTTTTATTAAATTGTTTTTCCCACACAGCTTACTTCGTATTCATACTCTCGATTGTCTTTACTCTTAATGTGAGCTGTACAATTATTCCAATAAGGATCTGTTTCAAGTTCCATGAAAGTAAAGATTAAGATAGCAGATTTTACGTCAGAGCATTCGAATCCTTCTTTAGTAATTAAGTCATAAAATGTTTCTTTTAAATTATGTAATGATAAATTTATTTCTTCAATTTTCAAAAATGAATCTTCGCATATATCTTTCGATGTAAAATCGACTGTAATACTTGTTCTATTTTGCTTTTTACATTCTTCACCGAGATGAGGATGCACAAAAGATAATGCACTTGACGAGTGATGTGCAATACTTTGAGTAATGCTTTTTAATCTTTTATATGATGGCATAATATTTCACGGACATAACGTCCCAGTTGATAATTAACGATAACGGACGAAGGACGGTTTGTCAATTATCGGACTGCTTGTTCTGTGGTTTTAGATTCACTTTTTTTCTGGGCATCATATTCTTTCCAAAAATCATTAGATGATTTGGTATTGATCATTTGTAAAGTCTTCATCGATCGGAGAAATTCAATATCTTTAGCTGTCTTGGGTAAATACAACTCATATAATGTCATGCCTTTCAAAGCACTTATATCACTTAATTTGGTATTTTGAATATGCAGCGAATTCAAGTGCATACCTTTGAGTACACTAATATCTTCAACTTGTGTGTACGCCACACTTAATTGCTTCAAGGACATTCCCTCCAGGACGGTTATATTGCTGACATTTGTCCGATATAACCAAACAACTTCTAAGGGCATCCCTTTCAGCACACTGATATCGCTTACAGTTGTCGTTCCCAAATCAATAGACTTTAGAGGCATTCCCTCAAGTGCACTTATATCTTTCAATGAAGTTTCAGCAAGGAAAATATTTAAATCACTTAAGGAGGCATAACGAAAATCAAAATAATGATACATATTTCCAGATTCATTAAAATGGATCTGTGTTGTGTGATCATCTAGGGTTACAAAACTTCTACTCCAATCTTTAACCTGCGGATTATCTTCTTTCATTTGGACAATCATCTTTTTAATTTTGCTCATCCTATAAATTAATCTAGAAGAAGGAATTCCTATGACCAGGGCAATTACTAAAGTCACATACCACCTCTTCCGTGCAAGCTTCAATACACGGTGCAGTAGATCAGCAATGCGGACCATCGGAGAGAGTTTTGTTTGATTGGGGTTAGTCATGATAGAGACAATAACTTAATCTTAATATTTAGCCAGTTTGTATTTATTTATTACCCACAGAACGTCCCAAATGAACGCAGTTCAATTTACTTGTTCTGTGGTTTAGATTCATATTCTTTCCAGAATTTAGCTACTGGAATTTTGTTGATTTTTTCAAGTGTTTTTATATCTTTAAGCGATTCAATATTCTTGGTATTTTC
>JABSQK010000709.1 GCA_013215875.1 Lentisphaeria bacterium | reverse complement strand
CCTTTCTTCACCACCAAGGAACAAGGCAAGGGTACAGGCTTGGGACTGGCATCTGTTTATGGAATGGTCAAGCAGCAGCAGGGAGCCATCACAGTTTACAGTGAGTTAAACACTGGTACCGCGTTTAATATGATATTTCCATTATCCAAAGAAGCCGAAGCACTTATTGAACCACAAGCCCATGAATTAATTATGGGTACAGGCTGCATCCTGGTTATCGATGACGAATCGGTTATTCGTCAAACTGCCACCGCATTGCTTACCTCTATGGGCTACACTGTACTCGTTTCAGAAAATGGTAGAAGCGGCTTCGAGCTATACCAGGACGAAAAAGAAAATATCGACCTGGTACTTCTCGATATGGTGATGCCTCAAATGAACGGGCTGGAGTGTTTCAATCTACTCATTAAGGAAAACCCTGACATAAAAGTCATCCTTTCATCTGGCTATTTACGCGATGCGGATATAAGTGACATGAAAGAGAAAGGCCTCAAAGATTTTATAAGAAAACCTTACAGAAGCATTGAGTTAAGCCAAAAAATTGCCGGTATATTAAAACCGAGCTGAGTCTTGACCGTAATCAAATCGAGAGCGATCCTTGATATTTCCATATTACCCTCTAAAATAAGGTCATATGTGGAGATACCTAATGAAATTTAATAAACAACACTTAAGCATTCTTTTTGTATTCCTTTGTGGAACTCTCGTTGCCGAACCTGTCTATATTCCAGTAGCCCCTGAAAGACTAAAGATCGATCACACAAAAATTGAACTTTCAAAAGAGCACAAGCGACATCTTTCAATGGAATTGACGAATGCTGCAAAGGAACTGGGCAATACGAAACAAAGTACCCTAACGCAACAGGCAGCATTATTATCGATTGCCCTGATAATTAATCCTGAGAATAAATCTGCTAAAGCTTCGGACTTATTATTATCAAAAAATATCCGCCCTAAAAAAACGCAACCCGGTATGCTCGGTGAAGAACTGGCGAGATATTTGATAAAAAAAAGCAAAAAACTTTACGCTGGAAAAAATTCGGAAAGTCATCAAATTGCGGGATTTTTATTATTTTTTGCAGGGCTGGCAGATATTCGAAATGAAGATGTAATTATATTTAGTGAAGAAAAAAAAGACGCGCTCAAAAAGGTTGATCTTAAAATACTTTTGAAAGATGTGAAAATTCCTGTCGGCAATACGTCAAGTTCAAAATACGTCAAGCAAACAGTACGCGGTTATGAGAACTCAATAAAGCCTTACATGAGGGGACAAAGCAAGGTAAACGGGCTCGTTGTCACCATGCGCAATTATGAATTAACAGGCTCCCCTCTTGAAATTATCGCTACGGTACAACGCGTCGCTAATGACACAAAATTCGGGGTCATGTTTTCACGCAGAGGGATTGGTCCTGAGATGAATATTGCCATGAATGAAGCATTCAAAGCCATGCGGGTTCGCTACCCGTTCTGGGCCGGTGGAACGCGAGTTTCATACAGCTTCAATGACAAATATACTCCCAAAGACGGGGGCTCTGCAGGGACAGCATTTTTTCTATTGCTCTGTTCATTACTGGATAATATTGAATTAGATCAAGATTTTGCAGTGACCGGAGACCTGACAGTCGACTGGAAAGTTCGACCTGTAGGCGGTGTTCCGGAAAAGATATTAGGTGCCCAATACAATGATATAAAATATGTTGCAATTCCTTTAGAAAATAGTGGCGATGTCGACGACCTGGCAATTATCTATGGTAAAAAATCCATTTGGAATACACAAATATTTACCATCGCCACAATTAATCAAGCTGTCGATACTGT
>JABSQK010000708.1 GCA_013215875.1 Lentisphaeria bacterium | reverse complement strand
GTGTTTTTTCCATTGCATTCTCCTTTTTTTGAGCAATAGAAAGGAGGTCGCATAAATCACGCAAGACTGTAAAAGATCTATTCCAAGGGGGCTTAGGGAAGTACCGGAAGGTAGTTTGCGCTGTAAGCGCATTTGTTCAACATGTAGGCTTAAAAGCTCATAATTGGAATGTAATTTTCTGATCGCGTTCGGAGAACCCGACCTACTTTGATTGTAAAATCTGAGAAGTTTATTAAAGTCTACACTACTTAATGAAAGGAAACGTAATGGATAAATCGAGCCAGCCTAATGTTATTGTAATCACCACCCACGATACAGGTACTCTCTTTGGCTGTTATGGAGCCTCCACAGTAAATACCCCCAATATTGATAAACTGGCATCTCAGGGCGTGCGTTTCGAAAAGATGTTTGCAACTTGTTCCATATGCAGTCCAAGTCGTGGTTCCCTGCTCACCGGGCGCTATCCGCAAAGCAATGGTTTGACAGGTTTGGCGGGCCATAACTGGAAATGCGAATTGAATGATACGCATCAACATCTCTCCCACATCATGCGCGACAACGATTACAATACGGTCTTCGTTGGTTACCAACACGAGACAAACTTTCTGGATCAACTGGGTTTCGATGATGTTTCCCGGGCCCATAAATTTCAGTGTGCAAATTTTACAGAAGAAGGTGAAAGCAGAGACGGTGTTGATCTTGGAGAATCTCTCGAGCAGAATTGCAAAATTGCCCCGGAAACCGCTAGGGATGCCACAACGTTCCTTTCCAGTGAATCGGCAAATGAAAAACCCTTCTATATGCAGATCGGTTTTTGGGAAACCCACACCCCTTATCTATGGGGCGGTTGTGAGCCGGATACATCAAAGGGTATGGAGATACCAGAATTTACTCAATGTTCTGCTGATGAGCAATGGCGCGAGATCAAACCCATGGGCGATCATATGGCAGCATTACAGGGATCGATTAAAATGGTTGATGATGCTGTTGGTATCATTTGTGAGTCGCTTGAGAAAAATGGTCTTGCGGAGAATACCATCTTGCTGTTTACCGTAGATCATGGGCCGGAATTGCCGCGCGCTAAATGGACATTACATGATGCTGCTTTGCGGGTGGCTTTTATCATGCGCTGGCCGGCAGGAAACATTTCCGGAGGAAAAACAGTATCAAATATGGCCTGCAATGTGGATTATGTACCCACTCTTGGTGACCTTGCCGGGCTAAATCTTCCGGATAATATAGAGGGTAAAAGCCTTGCTGGATTGCTTAGCGGTGAAGAGGTCACGCATCGTGATACAAGCTTTGCCATATTTATATATCCCGGTCTTTACTCTGCCCGAACAGAAAACTATAGACTGATTCGGCATATTAATGATGAGACTAATACCACCGAGCTCTATGATCTAAAAGAAGATCCGTTGGAATTAAATGACCTTAGCAAAGATGAAAATCACCAGGAAACATTAAAGGATATGAATGATCGTTTGTGCGGCTGGTTAAGCGATGTGAATGATCCCATTCTAGAAAAATGCAGTGCAGGCTGCACACTTTAGGTCAGGCTTGCTTACCTAAAGATGTTAGAATTATATTGGCATTGATCTTTGGTCGATCGATAATACTTTAGAGGATAAAAAAAGGATATGAGATGATTTTATTTGCCGGTGATGAACACTACGGTTCCCATTCAGCCAAGAACCTGTATGGCGAAATTGGAGATGACTATGAGATGGATTTTACTGAGAATGACTGGTCTGTTTTTGAAGAGTCATTTGTCGATAAGTATGACTTATTAATTCTCAATATGATTTCCGGAGCCAATCACATCCCTGCCCCCATCGATGCCTGCGAAGCACATGTGCTCGAGTACGCTAAAAGTGGTAAGCCCATGTTATTGATTCATGGTGGCAGTGCGGCATTTTGCCAATGGGACTGGTGGCGCAGAAATGTCGGCCTACGCTGGTGCCGTGGTGAAGATGATGTGGAGTCTTCACAACATCCGCATCATGCGATGAAAGTTGTGGTCTCCAAAACCCGCCACCCACTTTGTCAGAAACTGAGCGAAATGAATCTTCCCGAAGATGAAGTCTACACAGCGATGGAACAAGTAAATCCGTCATTTACTCTCATGGAAACAACAATTGAATCAGGTACCTGGCCCCAATGCATCGAATCTCAAAATGAATGGGGTGGCCGTGTTATTGGTTTTCTTCCCGGTCATGCACCTGAAGCTACAACCCACCCCGACCTGGTTCGCAATGTTAAAGTTCTAATAGATGATCTGTTAGCTTAAGAGAACGACAAAGAAATTTGGCCTTTTCAGTAAGCCTTCTAGAATTCGCGTTTTTTGTGTATTTCCGGATCCCAGCGACGATAGCTTAAATCTTCTACCAGTGCTTCAAGGGCAGTTTTGCTGCCGATCCGGCGCAAGGTTTCTGTGAGACAAATACCCACACTGCCGAAGGGATGATCCAGGTGTTT
>JABSQK010000707.1 GCA_013215875.1 Lentisphaeria bacterium | reverse complement strand
GAAATTGTTGTTTTTCAATTTGATGATCCTTGATAAGGATGAATTTCTCATTTGGGTGCAGTTGTAGAATCAGGTGAATGGCTGGTAGTGTCATTAGCATATCACCCAGACTTCCAGTGGAAAAGATTCCAATATTATTATTTTTTGGCATAAAAAAAGTGAGTCTTAGTGAGCCTCAAGGAACAGAAATGAGAGAGTTAGTAGAGAACTTATTTAATTTTTTTCATGAGGATATCACCTCTTTTTGTTTCAATATATTCATAAGTTATCGAATCCTTATGAATTTCCAGCCATTCGTAAACCCCATCTTTAACATCGTCAATATAATCGATGTCATCGATCAACAGGTGTGCACCAAGTTCCGCAGAATTATAACAGGTATCCAGGTCATGCATCACACCTTCTTTTGAATGATCACCATCAATATGATAAAAATCTGCAAGAGCGAGTGTATCCACTTTTTGGCTATCGACTGGAAAGTTTATTGTCACATTATAATCATAAAGCGCGAGATGCTTTTTTGCCCACTCCATATAAGGTTTGGCAAATAAGCCCTTCTTACCGCCATGTTGTCCGTTATCAGCATCGTAGCCAATATACGTTGCAGTCGGGCAAGCTTGTAGAAATGCATCAGCAGAATAACCCGCACGAACACCGATCTCTACGATTGTTCCCGGGTTTATCTTCTTACATATCTCATATTTGGTTTTATAATATTCCGGGTACCAGTCTTTGTATTTTTTAAACGATTTATCCCACGGACATTGCATTTCTTTACGCCATTGATAACTCATTTTATCTCCTGCTTATTCATTAATAGCTTAAATTATTTTTCTAATTTTGCGATTCATTTTTCTCATAAATGCTGAAACTTTTTTCTTTAATACATAAATGAGAGTTGGGTTACAGGTATAGTGGTATACAGGGGTTGCACAAAAATGGCATATTGAACGGTAGCCCAAAGGTTCTAAAAAATTGTCTATTACCTGTTTTTCTGCACCTGTTTTTATCTCTATAAAAAGATGTGGCTGAAATTTCTGGATAGTTTCGATCCCTCCTTTCAAAGCAGGAAGCTCCATACCTTCGATATCCAATTTTATTAAGCGAATATCTAAAGTATTATCAATATTTTGCTCCGATATTATAGAATCTAAAGTGCGTATAATAATTCCTTGATTGTCCTCACTAATTTTTAACTGCGCGGCTCCCATGTTATTCTGCTCATCATCGGGAATATGTATTTCTCCCATTCCAGAACTTTCACCAACACCACAATCGATTAGGGTGTAATCTTTTACATTGGACTCGAGGTTGGTACGTAAGGTTGGGATAATGTCTGGATTTGCTTCAATTGCAATGAGTGATTTTGCTAAAAATTTGCCAAAATATACCGAATGATTACCAATATTGGCCCCAATATCAATGATATCCCCTGGCGGGAGTTCTGATAAGCAGGATGAAATATATTCAAGAAGTTCAATTTCATAAAAAGTCTGCGTATCAGTAATCAATTTCCACATGATGTCATTTTCATCAAATGGGTTTAACTCAATTTCTTCTATTTCACCACGATGGGAGTAGGATAGTTTCATTGTTTAGATAACTTTCTTTAACTTTGCAGTTTCAAAAATATCTGGCCAGGAAAATGATGCAGCCATATATTTATTATTCTTTCCATTCACCAGGCTAGT
>JABSQK010000706.1 GCA_013215875.1 Lentisphaeria bacterium | reverse complement strand
ACAGTAACTTCTATAATCACTTTTGGAAAAAGTGCCCTACTTTGAATATCAAAGCTAAATATGCCCCCGAGCCGGGCGCGATCCCAGGACAATGCTATAGTTAAATCAATGAATCTTAAAGATAAAAACATATGCTAGGAATAGATGCCACAGTTGTAGAAGAACCCTTTGCCGGGGTGCAATATGCCGTATATCACCAGGTAAATGCGCTGGCAGAAAAGTGCGAGATAAAGTTATATCATCAATCCGATCGATTCAAATATATACCCAATGCAGAGCATTTAGAGTTTAGTAACAAGCTCACACGTATTGACTGGCAACAACGAAAGCTCAGAAACGAAACAGGCTTTGATACACTTTTTTCGCCATCCTATACCTGCCCTCTAGATATGCCCTGCCCTATGACCCTGCAAGTGCACGACATCATTGCGCTTAAACATCCGGAGCTCTGCAGCTTGCCCAATAGGGTGCATTTCAAAGTGCTGCTTGAGAAAAGTATTGCCCGGGCAGATACCATCATCGTACCATCGCAATTAGTCGCGGATGATCTTAGCGAACAATTAAATGTTCCTGCCAATAAAGTGCATGTGCTGCCACTCGCATTAGATCCAGTTTTCACAAAGCAAAGTTCTGCAAATCATTTCAAAGAACATGGCCCCTATATATTATTTGTTGGCAATATTGAACCAAAGAAAAATCTTCCCTTATTAATTGATGCTTATTCTAAAAGTACGATCAACAAAACTCACAAGCTTCTTATTGCCGGGCGCTACGCCTGGAAGTCAGATAGTGTTAAATCACTGATTAAAAATTATTCGGGCGATGGCGAAATCATTCGGCTAGACTACGTCGATCGCGATGTGATGCCGGCGCTCTATGCCAATGCAAGCCTTACAGTTCTGCCATCGCTCACAGAAGGATTTGGATTCCCAATCATCGAATCACTTTCTCAAGGCACCCCCGTTATCGCTAGTGACAATTGCCCAAAGGAGGATTTAAAGCATCTCGACTATTTTAGTACAGATGACGAACTCATTGAGCAATTGGATAATTTTGAGGATGAATCATTTGTGCAAGACGAGAGCTTTTACGAGTTTTATTCCTGGCAGCGCTGGGCGAAAGAATTTTTAAGAATTGAGATCTAGTTTATATGATCTACGTTTCCAGGTTTTGATTTATTGAATAATCGCCAGGTTCTGTAGAAGTAAATAATCCCGAAGGTAAATATCGTAAATACCATAAATCCAAGAACGAATGCCTCACGTGGATTTGCTTTTACGAGATATGATTCATTCGGGTTTTGAGGGTTGTAATAAACAGTTTGTTTTGAAGCAACAACCATACGTTTTTCAAATTCTCCATCATTTTTCCAATTGAATAAAAATGACATTCCGGAGCCAGGTGCATGTTTTTTGTCACTAATATATTTTTTCTCTTTAATAGAAAATTCATATTTTATTTTTAAGTATTTATAATCACTTTCATAGTCTTTAATTCGTTGGATTGATAGAATCTCACCCGTAGTCTCAGGCCATTCTGAGGCCGCTGTTAATTGAGCATATGAACTTATCGAATAATATATCCCTAAAAGGATCATAATGGTAAAGAACACAAGTACTATTGTCGAAAGGCCACGTATTCCCTTTTTTAGCGAACACGCCAAGAATTTAACCATAGAACTTTCAGGTATACTGTCAAAATATACATGAAAGCGATCTGCATTCTTTTGATCCTCATGATATATAAAGTAATTAGTCAGAGTACGATATTTATATCGATTCTCAAAGTGTAGCACCAGCTGAAGTATTTCATCATCATTTTGTTCGAGTAGATAAAAGATCGATCTAAATTGCACATCGATCTTTTTATTCTTCTCGACAAATTTTTTAACTGCAGTTTTATCGCCCGATACTATTAATTTGTGTAATTTATGTCGTTTGATTGCATCCCATAAGAGCAGTAAAAATACAAATGAAGAAAAGGAAAACAAAACTACCGGTAGAATGCTCATCATTTCCAAGCCCGGCTCTAGCACTGCCATTTCAGGATTATACGGATTGTACCAGGCGGTTATTTTTGCACCTTTGGGATATTTCCATACATAGTTGGTCACTGAAAGAGATTTGCTACCTTCATAGCGATTCAAAAAAGGTGTTACCTGATCGCTGGAATATTTTTTGTCATTTACAGTGTATTCATATTCTATCTTGGCCCAATTATAATCATCACCGCTTATTTGTTCAGAAGATTTAACAATTGCTTCAGTTTTTGTCCAATCATTGGTGGCGCGGTCATCTAGTGCTTGTGGAATGAAATAAAGCAATGCTGATAGCAGGGAAATAACGAGAAAAAACTGTATTATGATTGAATACGGTTCAAATCTAATCGATGAACGCACTGAGCCTTCATCAGATTTAATTTGCTCCTGTTTCATATCTACTTTGTCGTCTTCGTTAGACATCGTTTACCTGTTTGTAAATGGTGCTGTTGTTGTATAGATCCTTCCACTTATTTATAACGGTATTTTTAAAGGCTAATTTCATCAGATAAGCGGATTCTTTTGAAGGCATCCCTGGTCCCTTAGATGAATCAGCCTAATAATTGGTGAGTTCGATTGCTTTGGCAACGATTTCATCGACTTCCGGAAAGCACTCTGTTTCGAGTTTTGGATTACATGGAATGGCTTGTTCTGCAGCGCCGAGGCGGCTGAATGGCGCTTCGAGATAATCGAAGCGTTTTTCCATGATCAATGCGCTGATCTCGGAACCAATACCACCAATGACAGGTGATTCCTCGAGACTAATTCCCCGGCCCGTTTTTTCGATGCTCTGCAAAATCATTTCTTCATCGAGCGGTTTTACTGTGCGTAAATCAATCAGGTCGACAGCAATTCCTTTTTCTTCAAGGATCTCTGCTGCTTCAATGGCAACAGGAACTTGTCTGCCATAAGCGATTAATGTAATGTCATCGCCTTCACGCACTTTTCTTGCTTTGCCAATCTCGATGGCTTCAAAACTATCCGGACAATCTGCCTTACGCGCATACAATGCTTTGTGTTCGATAAAGATTACCGGGCGGTCCTGCTGGTATGCGCCGAGCATGAGGCCAGCAGCATCAGCTGCATTTGATGGACAGATGATAATCAGTTTGGGCACATTTTGTAATAGCCCTTCAAAACTTTGTGAATGTGTCGGCCCATAAGAACGACCTGCGCCTGCCGGGCTGCGAATGATGACCGGCATTTTATAATCGTCGCCATAAATTTCCTGCCACTTCACGGCAATATTAATTATACCATCGAACGACAGGGCCATGAAATCCATAAACATAATTTCGACAATTGGCTTGCTGCCCATGAGTGCGGCGCCGCAGGCAACGCTAACAATACCTGCTTCACTGATGGGTGTATCGACGATACGCTCAGCACCGAATTCATCTATAAAACCACGGGTGGTTTTAAAGGCACCACCATAGACTGCAATATCTTCGCCAATTAAAAATGCTTCTGGATTTTCGCGCAAGATCTTTTCGAGCACTTCGCGAATTGCGGCTGACATGGAGAGTTCGCGGCTCATTAGTATTGGACCTCCTGTGCTTCTTTTTCTGCAGCGGCAATTTCCTCATCGATGCTGGTCTGCATTGCAGTTTCATCGGCATCACTCCAGGCATCTTTTTCTTCGAGCAATTTACGGGCATAGGCAATCGGGTCGCGGGCATCCCAATAGTCTTCTTCTTCACGGCTGCGGTATTCACACTTATCGCCACGGGAATGACCGCTCACACGAAATGTTTTAAGTTCGATAAACCAGGGCTCAGGATTTGTAATCATTTGCTCGCGAATTTCCCGCACCTTCTCATAGACTTCATCTACTTTATTGCCATCGATAATAATGTGTTTCATGCTGTAGGCTTTGGCACGCTCAACAATGTCGTTCACCGGTGAAATATCTTCATGCGAGGTGGACATGGCATAGAGGTTATTTTCGCAAACGAAGAGTACGGGTAATTTCCAGATACTGGCCATGTTCATACTTTCATGAAAAATACCTTCGCCAATGGCACCATCGCCAAAGAATACCACCCCTGCTCCGGCTTCTTTCATGCGCTTTTTATGCAAGCCAACGCCGACTGCCAAGGGTATGGTTCCCGCGGTAATTCCATGGGTACCCATAAAATTAATCTCTTTCACCGCCATATGCTGGCTGCCACCACGCCCTTGTGCGTAACCTATGGGGCTTCCAAATATTTCGCCCATTACCCGGTTTATCTTTGCACCACGGCCAATGAGATGTCCGTGCCCACGATGATTGCTGAATACACAGTCTTCAGGCTCAAGTGCAAAGGAAACCCCAACTGCACAGGCTTCCTGACCAACACACAAATGCGTTGTGCCAGCAACAGCGCCTTGCAAAAAGAGATCGTTGAGCCGTAACTCAAAATTTCTTATGAGGCACATACGTTCGTATGCTTGCTTTAGTAAATCGGTTTCCATAAATCTATATAGCCTGAATTATTACGCTATTAACAATAGGAATTATTTAGGATCAATCAAGTAGAAAATAGTTGATAGTTGATGGGAGACGGGAGATAGGTTGTTTACTTCGCTCTTCCAGAGCTATCGACTATTTTGAATTTATCATTCCCAGGCCTGCGACCTAATGGCACTTCCTTAAGGATTTTTTATCCTTTT
>JABSQK010000705.1 GCA_013215875.1 Lentisphaeria bacterium | reverse complement strand
TGCCTGATACGATTCTTAGCTCCAGCCTTGCATTCAAAGTTATCCTCATAAAATTTGAAGAGAAATATTAACTTTGAAAAGAAGGAGAAAAGCAGTGTTGAAACGGCAATTCCAACACTGCACATAAGTTATGAAAACTTACAAAAGTAAAACTAAGTTTAACGGCGGAATCGATTTGCACAAGGACTCGATGACAATAAATATCATGGATACCGATGGAAATCAGCTTCTGCGATCAACAAAAATAAAGGACAATAGCGTCAGCTACCTGCTAAAATTGATACGCCGATATAAAGATGATCTGACCCTGTGCTGTGAAAGTACCTACAATTGGTATTTTCTAAAAGATTACGCAGACTATCATGGGATTGATTTTGTCCTGGGTATTCCGCACTTGATGCCAACAATAACTCAATCGAAAAGCAAGAATGATAATGCTGATGCAAAAGAACTAGCAGACCTCCTGAGAAGTAATCGCCTTCCCTATGGTTTTGCAATGGACAAAGAAAAACGTGTTGTAAGAGATAACCTGCGTTTTCGCAGACTCCTCGTCCAAGAACGAACGAAACTAAAAACCATCACAACATTTCATCTTGATGCTTACATGCTCCCCCGATTCAATGCAAATCAAAAAAATGCATCGTGCTACGTTGAGGAGTTGATGAACCGTTTTGATCATCCAATGCAAAAACTCAAGTCTCTAACGACCTGCAAGCTGATTAATGATTTTGATGATGCGATTGCAATGATTGAAGACAAGGTAGAATCCTATACCGAATCTGATCTAAATATCCGTCTACTTCGAACAGTTCCTGGAATAGGAAAAGTCTTATCATTGATGCTAAACTTCGAAATCGGTCACATCGATCGCTTCCCTTCCATACGTGCTTTCTGCAGCTATTCGCGAGTTGTTTTCCCAGAGCAGACAAGCAATGGTAAGGTCACTGGACAGGGCAATCGTAAATGTGGCAATGCCCACATAAAGTGGGCACTTTCTGAAGCAGGTATACTCTCACGAGCAAAAAACAAAGAGATGCAATCTGTATATGATGCCATCTTACTTAAAAAGAAAAACAATAAATATGCTGCAATGGCTGCCTACAATCATCGCTTGGCAAATGCAGTTTATGCAATAATGAAAAACCAAAAACCATTTAATTTTAATCTTTTTTCCGGTAACTTATTAAAGGAGATTCTCATGCCGGCTGATTAACAATTTGCTACCTCTTTGATTATAGGATGGTGTCTGTGCTGCATGAGTAAGCATAATTGCCTGATTGTGACGAAGAGGTAGCTTTCAATTTTGATTGCTTAACAATAGAAAAACGAATTACACCCGCAGCATCTTAATGGAGCCTGTAAGGCTGATTGACAATTTGGTTGATCGGTGATTATAACATTTGAATGAGAGCTGCAAGGAGTCTATAACGTAATCGTTTCTGTGCTGCAGCATGTAACTGTAAGCACAAATAGCTGACTGTTCCGGACCTTTTTGAGCCGAGAATAATATTAGATGGAAAAGATAATTTTTAAGCTATTGACGAGAATCAAAAAAGAATTTAATTAATGAAACACTTTTTCTGAG
>JABSQK010000704.1 GCA_013215875.1 Lentisphaeria bacterium | reverse complement strand
TTGATCGATACGGATTTGCATCATATTGCCTTCATAGTTGATGGTGGGAGTAAAATAATTTCAGTCATCGTTGATGGCATTCTTTGTGATGGAGCTGAAGATCGGCAATATGGGTGGGGTCGTTTTCACCCCACGATGCGTGATGCTCGAGGTGCAGAAAAAGCGCAAACCGGGCCCGGCCTGAAAAGCCTGCGTCTTTATGATCGGTATCTCAGGACCAGCGAAGTAGTCGGTAATCATCGGTATCTTACAGCCGCACAGGAATAAGATGAAACCGTTTTATTTTATTAAACGATTGGGCTTAAACATAAGTCTGGCCATTTCATTTTTTGCTTTCGATGGTCTTGCTGATCCAAAAGCAATCCACAGCGAAGTTAAGCCTTACAAAGGAAGGCCGACACTTCATATCAATGGTAAACCCCATCATGGTTTAATCTTTTACTCACCCGGCTTCCGTGGGCGCAAGATGCGCTACGGCCATGAAGCCATAGCTGCCGGCGTAAAAATTCTTTCCTTTGCCATGTACCTGAAAGAAAGCGTGCAAGAGGATGGCACGATTAATTTTGACAGTATTGACGAGCGTTTTGAAGAAGCTGCGACCGCTTATCCAGAAGCCCAGTTCATGCTGCGTGTGGAAGTGGAACCACCGCCCTGGTGGCGCAAAAAAAATATGGATCAGGTGATAACCATGCGTCGTTCTAAAAATAAAATTGAGCATGCACGAGTCGCATTCAGCTCGACGTCGTGGCGGAAATTAATGCTGCCTGTATTGGCAGCATACATTAAGCGCACCGAAAAACACTATGGGCATCGGGTAATAGGCTACCAGTTTAGTGCCGGAGCAAGCGCTGAATGGGGCTACTCCTGGACGGGTTTGCCCGGAGATTTTAGTAAAGCCCAGGAGCAGGCATTTCAAAAATGGCTTAAAAAATATTACGCGAATGATCAGGCGAAACTTCGCAAGGCCTGGGCCGATAATAAGGCTGAGTTTGCTACCGCATCGGTACCAGTGGATCGGCGGGGGCATAGTTCCATGCGCTCAATACTTGATCCAGTGCGTGACCGTCGGATCATTGATTATCAGAAATTTCATGCCGAAGTGGTTACCAATGCCATCGCCGATTTTGCCCGAAGCTGCAAAAAAACTCTGGCGGATCTTGGCAGAAAAAAAGTCTGCGGGACCTTTTATGGTTACTGGACGCAGTATGGGAATGCGGGCCATCATGGCTTAAGCCGTCTATTACGCAATCCGGATATCGATTTGATTTGCAGTCCCTACGCTTACTTCATGCGAGGACCCGGTCAACAATTTATTTCACAGGCACCCCTTAGCAGTGTGGCATTGCACGGAAAGCTGCATTATACCGAAGACGATACACGCACCTTTATTGTGGGAGCTAACGATCCGGCACACTGCGCAGATCGGGCCGAAACCCTATGGGTACTGCGTCGTAACCTGATGGGAAGTCTCACCACTGGTGGCACACTGTGGTGGATGGATCTGGTTGGCGGCGGTTGGTACAGTGACCGAAAAATCCTTCAGGATCTGACCCGCATGATGGCCATGGCCGAAGCTCAGATCAAGCGAAGGCAAACATCGGTTGCACAGATTGCCGTGGTGATTAGCGAATCAAGTACCCCATATTTGGCCCCCCGTAACAGCCCCTTGCCAGCGGCGATCAGACTTCAGCTCGCCAGGCTTGGTGCGATCGGCGCGCCCTATGAACTGTACCTGGCCAGTGATTTAGAAAAAATGTTCACTGACCAAAAGCTGCGAAAACGATTGCGCATGATTATCTTTATCGGTTGCACAAACGTTTCATCGAGCCAACGAAAGGTTATTCGTGAGCAGGCTAAGGCTGACAATCGTACTTTGCTGTGGATCGGCGCCAGTGGCCTGGTTACCGACACTGCTGTTTCGCCAGAAGCGATGTCTGAGCTAATGGGTATTAAGGTTAAGGCCGCTAAGCAGACAGGGCGTATTCGGGTACGCCTGTCAGATAAAAATAAACGGATCATTTATGGACTTGATGCCGATGATGATCCGGTCCTGATGGGGGCAGATCCCAAAGCTGAGGTTCTGGGTTTGTTGGCAGATGAAAAAGGACAGGACCGGGCAGGGGAGCCGGGCTTGCTGCATCGTCGTTATAAGAACTGGCGCGCCTACTGGAGTGCAGCTCCCGGGCTGCCGACAGCGTTTCTCAGGGATATGGCTCGCGAAGCAGGGGTGCATATTTATACCGAAGGCAACGAGCAGATTTTTGCCACCCGTGAAATTGTGTCTTTGCATGCAAGCGCTGGCGGCCGCAGCATGATACACTTTCCTGAATCGGTGACTATTGATGACGCATTCAGTGGTCAGCGCCTGGCTGTCGGCGTGCGCCGTTACGATGTTGACACCTGGCGCGGTGAGACTCTTGCGTTTAAACTTTCCTATGAAAAAGCAGCGGTGAAAAAGTCCGTCAGGAAAACCCTAAAGCAGGTTTTTCTGGTCAGTAACTTAAACGATTTGGCGGCTGAGAAAAAATGGAATGCGGGCAGTATGACCCGCATGGTGGGACAAACGAATAATTCTGGAATTACAGCCCATATTCTGTTTGTAAACCCGGGTCCAGTTCCCCTGTATAAGAATCAAGTTTACCCAATGACCAAGCACGTGCAGTGGTGGCAAGGCCTGGGAGCTAAGGATCCTGTGTTAGTACCAGAAAAATCATTCGTAGAATTTCTGCGTAAGGGCGGTGACCCGATCGGTGATTTTATTAAGGCCTGTCGTGATTCGAAAATCTCACCCTGGATCGAATTTCCAATGAACGTGAAGGTGCATGGTTTAGGGAAGGGTGCCGTACCGGCAGAAAGTAATTTCCTCAAAACTGCTCAATTCAATAAGGAGCATCCCGAAAGCTTCCTTAGCCCCAGCAAGAGTGAGCCGGCTAAACAAGTTGGCAATTGGAATAAAGCATTGATCCGCCAACGGGCCTTGCGCTTAATTACGGATTTAATCGCTCATCAGCCCGATGGCCTCTTGCTCGATTTTTCCTCATTCGGCCCCTACTTTCTAAAAGAGGTAAGTCTCCCCTCGCGCAGTGCGCTGGTGACTGACTTTGTTCAAGCAGTGAAAAAGGAACTAGTCAAGCAGGGAGAAGGATCAAAGCCTTGCCGACTTGCCGTGCGTGTTCCCGCCTGGCTTGCGCGTCATCCAGGTAGAGGTGTGGATTTATGGGCGCTTTCCAAGATTGGCGTCGACACGGTATTTCTAGCCCACAGCAAAGGCTTGGCCCAGAATAACGACATGCGGCGCATACGCCAGCTTCTGCCAAATGTGGAAATTATTCACGAACTTCACGGGGTTGCTCTGGATAAGGATCCTTTGTTTTCCGGACACAATCGGTCGACAGTGATTCCAGCAACGGCAACACAGTTGGCCACTACCGCTCACCTGGCTTATGGACACGGCCTTGATGGTGTTGCTCTTCGTCAGCTGCCCTGGAAGCAGCAAGACATACCGAAAAAACTCATGAAGGATTTGTCCCGCCCTGAGAAGATTGCTACCTGGCCACAACACTACGTTTTATCGCCGACCACCAGCCCGCCGGGACTGATTCGACGCCAAGTACCACGTACCTTGAAAAGCAATTGGAAAACGGAATTCATGTTCGACCTGCATAAGCCTGCCAGTGGATGGAAACGTGATGCCGAGCTTCGTATGCTTGCCGAACCTG
>JABSQK010000703.1 GCA_013215875.1 Lentisphaeria bacterium | reverse complement strand
CTGCCCTTCCCCGTACCAAGCCATCCACTCACTGCAGCCATCTGCAAACGCCTTGAGGAAAACGGCCAGAGTTCCTTTTTCCATTATAGCCTGCCCGAAGCCGTACTGAAATTTCGCCAGGGTGCCGGCCGTCTCATACGCTCCCAGAACGATACGGGTATCATCGTCGTCTTCGATCCACGAATCGTAAAAACGGGCTACGGCAAAAGCTTTATCGATTCCCTGCCCCCCTGCCAAATTTCCCTCGAGTAGATGCTGGGCCCGCGCCCGGTGTGCCTACGGAATGTTGGGCTGCTGGATCGCGCTCGGAGACAGAGTGTGTGAAAAAGGACGTTTTTCTATGTAGTTAAGCGATTCTTCGCTGTCAAAGCTGCGAAACGCCCAACAATGGGCTCACTACATAGTACGCTTACTGCATTCTGGCACTATTTGGAAAGTTCTATGTGTTTTTACACAGCCTCGGAGAGCCCGAACTACTAGCGTACTTAATTACACCCCACGGCATGGGGTGGTCCTGGTTGCAATACACCTCATTATAGCCATTGTTGCCGCATGAATTCACCAAACACAGAACACTACCAGCGTAGTGCCCCTTACTACATCGACACGCTGCCATTTCAGCCGGCCACACTGTTTGCGCCCATGGAAGGCTTCAGCAATTTTGCCTTGCGCACATCCATTTCCGACAATGGTGCGATCGGCCTGCTCTGTACCGAATTCATTCGCATCAGCCAGCATGCTGTCAGCCCAAAGCTGATGAAGAGACATGTTATCAAAACTCCCGGAATCCCCTTGAGCGTACAAGTCATGGGCAACGCAGCCGAGTATATGGCCGATTCTGCCGAGCGTCTCATCGCAGCCGGCGCAGATATTATCGATGTAAATCTGGGCTGCCCCACATCGCGTGCCGCAAAAGGTAATGTCGGTGCCGCCATGTTAAAGGACCCGCAACTGCTCTTCGATGTGCTCTCGGAAATGCGCCAGTCCATTCATCCGCCCACACTGTTCTCAGCAAAAATCCGCGCCGGATTTAATGAATCCGACCACATCCTCACGATTGCCAATGCGGTGGAAGCATCCGGTGTCGATTTTATCATTGTACATCCACGCCGAGCCAAAGATGCCTATAAGGGAAAAGCCGATTGGCGCATTATCAAAGTCGTAAAAGACGCGGTAAAAATTCCCGTTGTTGGCAATGGCGATGTCACCTACCCGGAAGATGCGATTGATATTAAAGAACAAACAAATTGCGATGCCATTATGATCGGGCGCGGGGCTCTAAGAAATCCCTGGATCTTCCGGCAGATTGCCGAGCTCGAGAATGGCCAGGAGATCTATCGGCCGGATGGTGAAGAACTACTTTCCTGGCTAAAAAAATACAGCCGCAACTTAAGCGACTATTTTAAAACGCCTGAAGAACGGCTTCTACCGCGATTAAAAGATATCAGCAAATTCACCCTGAAACTATTGAAAGCTGAATCCGACCTGAGAACAGACTGCCTGCGTTCCCAATCCATCGAGGATTATTGGCAGATTATTTCCAAAGGTTTAGCTCATCTCAAAGCAGACGACTTCCAATACCTCCGACCTTAGAAAATAGAAGCTTGCAATCACCAGTGCTTAACACTAGTGTTATTAAAAAACGCATCCGGGGTATATGAATAAGCGAAAAATTCTTCTTCTGTCTTTAATTAGTTCATTAATTACAACAGGTTTCATTTCCCTAGGGGCATCTCTGATTGCCGGTAAAGATGTCTATTTGCATGTCGCCAATTCCCGCATATTTCAAATCAATTTTATTGGCGGACCGATCTTATTCAGTATTTGTTTCCTTATTTATATGAAATTATTTAAACGGGTGCGGCCTAAAACTGACGATATGCCGGGGCGAATGATCCGCTCCGCAGATCTCATGCATCGCATGACAAAGTTCGCAGCGCGTTGGAAATACATCACACTGACGATTGCAATTATCTGCGCCATTCCTGTACTCATAATCACATATCGGGCCAGAAAAATCCAGCTGGCAATTGTTCAACTGAAAGTGGATAATCCCCAGGTAAATAATTGGGGTCAATCTCATATTCGAACACGCGATTTCAATGATGATTCCTGGAGTAATTCTAAAGATCCAATATATTTATCACATATAGATAAATTTATTGATGTCGTCTATCTCGATGGATTACTCTTTGATTCTCTAATACTTTATTTCGGCAGTCCCTATATTTCTGATATTAGTGCGCTTAAAGGATTACCCATAAAATCACTGGATTTGAATTATTGTTCATTAAACGAATTAACTGTGCTCAAAGATATGCCATTAGTTTATATTTCACTTCCTCATACAACTAAGAATATTGACAGTCTCCGTTCAGTAAAAACATTGAAAAATATCAATAATGATACTGCTGAAGATTTTTGGAAACTACACGATATAATGAAAGAGCCCTTGGAGCAACTCCTGAAAGACAACCCTCAAGTAAAAGACTGGTATCTTTTGGAATCCAAATATAATGACGGAATTGATTTAGATCTACTAATTTCGGATTTAGCTGATATTAGTGCTCTCGAGGGTTTGCCTATAAAAAAATTATTTCTAACTGGTACAAAAGTCAGTAATATAAGTGCACTCAAAGGCATGCCATTGGAAAAATTAGTATTGGCCAATACACTGGTCAAAGACATCAGCCCACTTAAGGGTATCAAATTGAAGACACTATATTTAAATAGCACTCCAGTG
>JABSQK010000702.1 GCA_013215875.1 Lentisphaeria bacterium | reverse complement strand
TTTTAGCCGCCCAATGTTTGGCGCATTAGGAGCCGCTTTGGGAAATACATCTATGGCATTTGTATCAAAGGCATCTGTCGAACATGTTACGGAAAATTACGGACTTAGCAAAAATATCACTGCTGTGGAAAACTGCCGTAATATAGGCAAAGCAGATATGAAGCTCAACGATTATTTGCCAAATATTGATGTAGACCCTGAAACTTACAAAGTGACAATTGATGGAAAAGTAATCACTTGCGAACCTGCAAGCAAATTACCATTAGCTCAGCTATACCAGCTTTTCTAAGTGCAAGCCAGTCCCTACATCGCTCATTTAACTGATTCGGCTTTGCCTACGGGTGGATTTGCCTTTTCAAATGGTTTGGAATCTGCCGCAAAGCATGGATTTTTTAATACCCCGGATGATTTAAAATCATATATTCAGGCGTTCCTCAAACAATTGCACTATAGTGAAATTCCTTTTGTATCAGCTGTTTACGAGATGGAATCACTTGATGATTTAAAGCCCATACTCTCAGAATATGATGCGACAGTGTTGATCCCGGAAGCACATGCAGCGAGTATAAATCAAGGCAAAGCATGGATTCGTTTGGCCGATCATATTTATGACGAACTCAGAGATACACCTATAAAGCAGATATTCCAGGATAAAACCCCTCATTATATAATTACATTTGCATATACAATGACGCGGCTTGAGATTGATTTGGAAACAACTATTAATCTTTTGCTCTACAATTCATTGCGCGATCAAATTTCTGCAGCCATACGACTTGGAATAATCGGCCCCATGGATGCACACGCGATGCAAGTGGCACTTTCTAAAGACATAAAAATGCCCCAGTCCATACCAGATTACAGGGAGGCGAGTCGCAATTTACCATTGCTGGATATCGCCCAGGCAAATCACCAGCATTTGTATGCAAAACTATTTCAAAACTAAAGATAAAAGGGTATAAATATGCATGATACTTTTGGCGATAATCCTGGCGAATTTAAATTACGTGAACTGGCAATAAGCAACAGAGATTATAAGAAACGTGCCTTCACTGTAGGTATTGGCGGGCCAGTCGGCACAGGAAAAACTGCGACTCTCAGAGCATTGTGCGAAATGATGCGCGACGACTGGAATATTGCTGTTGTTACAAATGATATATTCACTAAAGAGGATGCGGAATTTTTAACCCGTAACCAGGCGCTAGATGCAGATCGTATCGTCGGAGTAGAAACCGGTGGATGCCCGCATGCAGCAATTCGTGAGGATATTTCTATGAATATGAATGCCCTGGAAGATCTCATGCTTAAATTCGATAATGAATTGCAAATTCTCTTTGTAGAAAGCGGTGGAGACAACCTGGCTGCTCACTTCAGTAAAGAACTTGTAGACTTTTCAATATACGTAATCGATGTTTCAGGGGGCGATAAAATTCCGCGTAAGGGAGGTCCTGGAATTACCCAGTCGGACCTTCTGTTAATAAATAAAATTGACCTCGCAGAACTTATTGGGGCCGATCTTGGAGTCATGGAGCGCGATTCTAAAAAAATGCGTGATGATGGACCATTTTTGTTTACCAATGCAAAATCTGGG
>JABSQK010000701.1 GCA_013215875.1 Lentisphaeria bacterium | reverse complement strand
TGGCCTTTTTGTATCCTTCAAAGAATTTGTAGTCGATCTTGCCCTTAATTTGATAATTCCCTGGTGCGCTGATTGTCATGATAATTGCCGGGAGTTTTTGGGCGTTGTGCCCGTCCCATTTGCTGCGCGCTTCTAGTATGAGCACGCCTTTCTTCACGCGCGCTTCGGGTTGGCCACCCTGGCTGTGTTCTTTAGCTAACCAATGCTTGCCCTCCCAATATAACAAGACATAATTTTTAATTTGCATAGGGTCATCCGGCCATACCTGGTAGAGCCCCCAGGTGATCGGACCGGTTTTTTTAATATTTCCCTTTGTTGTATCGCTGCGCTTACCAACCCACTCCTGAGGAATTTTATAATCTTTAGCCTCTAGTGAGAGGCACAGACATAGTATAAGCAAAATTTTCATTTTCATCTCCAAATTTTAGTCGTCATTATTTCATATAAATTTGCCTCAATACGATAGAATTCAAGTTGGTTAATACAGTTGCCGAGTCATTTTATACTGGACATTTTGAAAAGATCTTTTATACTCAAATCTAGATAAATGAGGATCATGATATGAAATTTTTAGCTGTAGACCTGGGTGCTTCCAGCGGACGGACGATTGTAGCAGAACTAAGTAAAGAATCGATAACACTTACAGAGACCCATCGATTTAAAAATTCGATGAAAGATATTAATGGCGAGAAGCACTGGGATGTGCATGCGCTTCTCGAAGAGATAAAAATAGGCATTGCAGCTTCGGGTGAAGTTGAAGGGATCGGTATCGATACATGGGGTGTGGACTTTGGTTTGCTCGATGCCGATGGGAATTTATTGGATCTGCCATTTGCCTACCGCGACAGTCGCCACGAAAAAGCAATGCCAGAGGTCTATGCCAAAGTTTCCAAGGAACGCCTATATGAGATTACCGGTATGCAGGAGATGACATTAAATAGTATTTTTCAGATTTATGCGGAGAAAATGTTTCGTCCTGAATTACTTGCGAAGGCAGATCGACTGCTCTTCATTCCCGAACTTCTCGCTTATTTTTTAACCGGAAATAAGGAACACGAATATAGTGCATGCAGTACATCTGGATTGCTCGATGCAAAGACCCGCGACTGGTCGGACGAACTTTTAGAAACGCTGGATTTACCCAAACATATCTTTGGAAAAGTAAATATGCCAGGAACAAAATCCGGGGAGTACAATGGCACTGCGGTCTACCTTCCTGCAATGCATGATACGGGCAGTGCGGTGGCATCTGTCCCAGTAGTGGATGACTGTGAATGGGCCTATTTAAGTTCGGGCACCTGGTCTTTGATTGGTGCAGAACTGACAGAACCCATTCTTGGCGATGCTGCAGTGAAAGCGAACTTTACCAATGAGGGCGGCATCGATGGAACGATTCGTTTTCTTAAAAACGTAAATGGGCTTTGGTTGATTCAGGAATGTCAGCGCATCTGGGAAGAGCAAGGCACGAATTTGTCCTTTGCAGAAATTGCTAAAGCTGCTGAAGAATCCAGCTATCGCGAAACTTTTGACCCTGCTGGTACACAGTATTTGGCTCCGGATAATATGCCGGCCGAAATAAAAGCGGATCTAGAATCACAGGGTAAACCCTTGCCGGATTCTTATGGTGATATGGCGCGTTGTTGTTACGAAAGCCTTGCAGCGGCTTACAAACGGGAACTAAATGTCTTGCAGACGGTTACCGGAAAGACTTTTGAGCGCTTATATGTCGTCGGTGGTGGTGCTCAGGCGACATTGCTCAATCAGCTAACTGCAAATGCACTCGGCATCGAAGTCTATGCCGGGCCAATTGAAGCAACAGCAATTGGTAATGTGTGTGTACAGGCAATGGCCAATGGACTGTTTAAGGACATTCAGGAACTCCGACAGGCAATAGCCAATTCCTTTGAAATTGTCATTTATCAACCCGAATAGAGCATCTGTTAAATGCTCTCTGAGTTCTGCTGGATATTGTAACGTGCATATCCGCTACCGAAATTAATTAGACTTTACATAGAGACCTATCATGCCGAATGAAAAATATGATATTACCATTATTGGCGCCGGGGTCATCGGTGTTGCCTGTGCCTGGTATTTAAACAAGGCCGGGTATTCCGTTTGTATTATCGACAAGGGTCAAGCCGGGCGCGGGGCATCACATGCAAACTGTGGTTTGATTTCGCCCAGTCATGCATTGCCATTAACCATGCCAGGGGTTGTTGCCAAGGGCATGAAATGGATGCTCAAAGCGGATTCTCCTTTTTATGTCAAACCAGATCTTAATTTCAAAAAATTCAGGTGGCTGTTAAAGTTTGCCGGGCGTTGCAATGAGAAAGATATGATGCAGGCAATGATTGGCCGCAAGGAAATTCTCGATAGTTCGCGTAAACTTTATGATGAACTTTTTGCTGCTGAAGAGATTGATTGTGAATGGGAAGAGCAGGGGATACTTTTTGTCTACAAAGACAGTAAGGGCATGCATGAGTATGAGGCAACGAATAAACTGCTGAATGATTATGATCTTGGCGCGACACCTTATAGCGGTAAAGAACTGCATGACTTTGAACCGGCCTTGCGAGATGATGTATATGGTGGCTGGCACTATACAATGGATGCACACCTGAAACCCGACTTGCTGATGAGTGAATGGCTCAGAATTCTGCGTGATAAAGGTGTGGTGATAAAAGAGAATACGGAGATAGAATCCATGCGTCCGGAGGCGGGTAAGGTTCAATGTGCTGATGGCGAGATACGAACAAATACAATCGTCATTGCCACGGGAGCCTGGTCGTCAGATATTGGAAAGATGCTGGGATTTAAGATCCCTATACAGCCGGGCAAAGGCTACAGCATTACCATGAGTCCACCAAAAAATCCCGTTCGTATTCCCTGTATCTTGCAGGAGGCAAAAATGGTGGTTACGCCCTTTCAAAGCGCCTATCGTTTGGGCGGCACAATGGAATTTTCAGGTTTTGATGATTCATTGAACCCGAAACGACTTGATGCCATTCGAAAAAATGCCGCTGAGTATATCAAAGATCCTGAGGGCGATTTAGTGACTGAGCAATGGTGTGGCTGGCGGCCGATGACCTGGGATGGTCTACCCATTATTGATCAATCACCTGCCTATGACAATGTGTTTATTGCTGCCGGGCATAATATGCTTGGGTTGAGTATGGCCCCGGCAACAGGTAAATTAATCACAGAAATAATTAAGGGCGATGAGCCGCACATCGATGCAAGACATTTTAAGTATCAAAATAAAATGTAGAATCACTTAGGCTAGCTAGGTGTCACGTTATCCTGGAGGCTTGAAATGCCGTTAAATAAGCATAAATATGTAGGGGAAAACTTCAGAGTATTCGTAGTTTTTTACCATTGGTGGATAATTTAATATATATGTGACATAGAAGAACTTATGAGTGAAGTAGATAAGGAAGCTGAGGACCGGGAGCTTGAACCTGTTCCAATGCCGGGCGAAAAAACCAGACGCATTAGCTGGAGGGGAATTTCATTTCTTGTTCCTGCCAATTGGGAAATTGGTTTGTTTAAGTTCCTTAAAAAGGGTGGCAATCGCATTGAGCTGGAAGATGAGTATGCCACACGTCTGGAAGCGGAATGGATTTACCCCAAGGAAAAAATAGACCGAAAGATTGTTGAAAAGCGCTATAAGAAAAAATTTAAGAAGCTCACCGATTACTCGGATAAAGAGAATCGAATTTCAGACCTTCCGACGGATTGGTATGCGACCTCCTTTGAATTGAGGCATGGAAAGCTCGGCACTGGCGAAACCACCCTGATGCAGAAAAAGCAGCAACTATTAACGGCATTTTACATTCCCTCTGATAATAGCATCTTTATTTCTATCGTTGTTCATATCTTTGCCGAAGATGCGGAAAATCCAGCGGATGTAGTAAAGCTTATTTCAAGTGAGTTCCAAATTCATAATAAAGATGCGCTCATTCCCTGGGAGCTTTACGACATGTATTTTAAGATGCCAAAAGAACTTCAGCTCGATTCTACGCAGTTCGATATTGGCTCTAAACTGATGCTTTACCGCTGGAAAATGCGCACACTTTATCTGTGGCATTTTTCTCTAGCGGATCATTTTATTGATGACGAAAAAACTGCTGAAGAGTATGGCACGGGCTTTTTAAATAGTATGAGTTTTGTTCGTGCAGTCACTTTTTCACCCGGACTGGATGGTGAGATCACCTGGAAGCGTAAGCGCTGGCATGTCTTTGGCCGCCGGGATGAGTTTGCCTGCATGTGTTTTAAGTACAAAGCGGCTGTTGTTCATGACAAAGAAGAAAACAAGTTGATTTTGATCTGTTATCATTACCGCAAGAATAAAGACCTCAAGTTACTCAATGATTTTATTGAAGCAAATCCGTATTTGGCTTCAGCGAAAAAATTACTCAGGTAATTTTAAACCTGCTCCTGGCGCTTTATCAAGTACCCCGGTTCAGTGTCGCCATGCCCATGGCACACATAATTATGTTTCCAATAATCAATCCGATGAAGAAATATCGCGCCTTATGATAGGCCTCTTTATCGCAGTATTTACTAACAAAACATTTAATGCACCAGCCAATAAAAATGGAAAACCAGTATTTATGCATTAGTGGGTTAACCAGCATGATCATACCGATGGGATGTGGCAACCAGAAAATATGCTGACGACCCCATAGGAGCAAGGCCATAATTGCCATGCCAATAAGAATCCACTTACTGATAAATTTTTCATCCATGAGGCCATTTTTTGAAAATGTCGCTAAGGCATTAAAACTGCTTTTTGGCAATCCACCATAAAACCAAGGTTGCATGGCATCAGCACCAATGTGGTATGATAAAATAAGATGAACAATTACAGCAACAACAACCGCGATGAGAATCCCAGCCCATAAACTGAGGTGAAAGCGCTTGCGCTCCATTTTTAATTCTGAGCGAATTTTTAGGGCATTGGCCATTGCAGGAGCAATAAAGGTCTTGATGTCGAGGAATAGAATGGACCAGAACATCATAATCGGGGCAAAGTAGGAGGGTGCAAACATGGTGCCTTTCTGAATTCCAAATGCTTTACCAATGTGAAATGGACTAAACCAGCATTGAAAGCCAAGAATACCGCCTTCGGCAACGGCGCGCACTAGGCCAACGGTCATTATCATTATAAAGGCGTAAATAAAAATAGAATAGATAATGTGTATTCCGAGGCCCCAGCTTAAGAGGAAGATCATCAGAGCCGATGAACCTAGAAAAAGCCAGGAATGGATCTTAAGTTCTGTTTGTTCGTCTTTCTCCAATGATTGGAGAATCTTTGGTCTAAAGGCACATAAGAGGTATTGTCGGCATTTCCATAATACAACAGAGGAGAAAACAATTAAGGCACCACCGCCGAGGCCTTGTCGGAAATTTATAACTAATAACCAATCACCCGGAAAATCGCTGCCAGATTTACCATAACCAAATACAATTAAGAAGAAGAGCAGAATCATACAGGCAATTTTAAATTGCCAGAGAGATCCGGAGATTTTTGCAGGTACTAGAAATGTTAATCCTATAAGGGCAAAGAATATATGGAACTGGGCGCTTTTTGCACCACGCCAGCCGCCAACTGCTAAATGATCGAGAAAGCTGCCTGTAATATAGGGCTTCCAATAGATTTGCAGAGGAATTTCCTTCAAACCCCAACCGAGAGCGAAAAAGTTCCAGGTTAATACAAAAAGCGGTACAGAAACCCCAAACCAGAAAAGGGGACTTTTGAAAATTTCGGGAAGCCCACCTTTTTTGCTTTGCTCGACTAGTGCCAGGGGCAATTCAGCAAGCGGGTAGACAAGCTTTTCATTATAGCACCACTGGCGGAATATAAGCACATTAAAACTCATCAATACCATGTAGGTGACAATGAGCAGAACGAACCAGTTTATCAGCGGCCTAAACCAGACGGACCAAGGGACTTCGCCGGCTAGATACCGTACCGTACTTGCATCGAAGCTGCTGAAATTTGTGACTGTTTTGTCTAATTCAAGTTTCAATTCGCTGAGCTGCTGAGGGTCTTTTGACTTTTCTTTGATTGATTCCAGTGAACGGATGCTTGTCTTTACCCGTATTAATATTTCCTCATGGGGTCTCAGATTTTTTAAATCGACTTCACATTTTACGAGATCAGCATACAGATCTGCAAGTTCTTTATTTAAGTCTTTAATTTTCCTTTTGAGCTCTTTTACTTCTTCAAAATTTGAATCACGCATAATGATGTTCATGAGCGCTTTTTTCTTTTCGATGGCGTTGCGTTTAAAATTCAATTCGATTTTAAACGATTCCAAGTCAGAAAGACGCTTTTCTACAGCAGGGATGGCTTGCAGTGGAACGAGGATTTTTAGTGTATTATCAATAGACGTGACAAAATCTGCAGAGACAGCTGTCTTATTTTCTATTGCTTTATCCAGTTCGGTCTGGGCAACTTTGATAGCTTTCAGGGCCTGTACACCATCACGCCAGCGTTTATATCGCGCCGCGTAACCAGCCCAGCTTTCACCCGGCCGGTATATTATTCCGGGAATCGCCTGCATCTCGTCTGGCAATTTTTTGCGGTATACCGCAATGAAGTCGATGGTTTTTTTCTTTTTTGCGGCAAACGTTTTATCAATAATATCGAATTGTATTTTAGAGGCAGCGACTTTTGCAGGGTAGGTTTTGTAGACCTCGTCTATATTATATTTGGCAAATTCTTTATCCCAATATTCCAGACTATTGACCAGGGTTTCTTTATGTATTGTGAGCTTTTTTGTGAGCTTCTCTTGAGCCGCGGGCTGTTTGCCCTCTGGCAGACCGGAGATGTTTTCGAGCTCTTTACTTGTTTCAGCGATACCCTGTTTCGCTTTTATGATAGATGTGGCTGTATTTAGAACTGCCCGATATTCATTATATTCAGTAAGCCTGTCTTTATAGACAATGGCGTCTTCTTGTAAATCATCCACTACAACAAGGAATTGGTCATTTATGTAGGGTGAGATATAGAGATCCCATCGACTTTGGTTATTATTCCACTGGGGATTGTAGAGGCTGCTTATAATAGGGGCTATTTGAGACCCAAAACCATAGGTGCTTATACCACTGGAGACAGCACCCATTATAAATATGATCATCAATTCAGCTGCTGAAAACGGATTCAAGATTTTAAATAGTCGTGGCAGGGCCCCACTCACTCGAGTTAACAGCCTCATTATCAGTCCGAGTGCAGGGTTTAAGAACAGTACGGAGAGGATCAATAAGGTAAATGGCAGCACGGCGATTTGCGTATCGGTTGTCATTGTCGTACCAGTTGGCTTATTAAAAAGAAATGACAAAACCGAAAATTGATTTTCTAGATTTTCACGCACCACTGTAATATAGCAAAACAGGGCAGCAAAAAACATGCCCAGGAGAAATGCCCGGAGGGTTATTCTGGCATCGGGGTTTTCAGTTTTTTCGTCTTTATTTTCTGTACTCATTAAATCCTTACCATGGTGTTGTTTGCAGCATTTTTTTCATCACAGCGAGCGACATACCAATCATCGATGTCAGTCCCATTCCGCAGCCAAATCCAGCTAGAATTACCGTCATATAGCGCAGCCACATATCTTTAAATTTTCGTTTAAACCAAAATCGGCCGACAAATCCCCCTGCCATCTGTAGAAAAATAGAACCTGGAGATCCCTGGGCAAGTCCCCATACAGCGCCAAATACCAGCATGATCGGCAAGCCAAGTGAGTTTAATATGGTAAATAGAGCCAGCCCTATGCCTAGTCCGGCACCGGCATATTCCCAGTGCCAGGCTTCGAGAAACTGTGATCCACCCTCGAGGGTGGATGTTTTCACCAGGCACCATTGTTTGAGCTGGAGATCCCACATCTTTTCGGTATAGGGGTATGCGCTACTGGGTACATCGGCCATGCGCCAGAGCATTTCTGAAGTTAAGAGGGATGCGACTATCACAATGGGCAGGGAGAGGGCCAGTGTTTTTATTTGACTGCTGATCTTAGTTCCCGTCAGTTCCAGAACTTTAAAGCCAACTGTTTCCGGTCCCACGTTGGCAGTTGGTTTAGGTGCAAACCAAATATCGGCACCCTTGTACCCAGAGAGTAATATGATGATTTCATTGACATACGGCAAGTTTACGGCTTGTCCGCAAATACCCTCCAGTTTTGCAGTGGCGTATGAGATGAGCGGATTTACAATTAGGGCATAGGCCAGCATCATCATCCATGGATAGGCGCCTGCCACAAGGTACATGCCCAGACCCACCCAGGTAAGAACACTTACGACATAAATTCCTACAGCCGCGTGTATGGAAAAGTCACCACGAGCCTCGCTGCCTTTTTTGAGAATCTGCCAACCCTCTCGCCAGCGCTGGGCGAAGGATTTTTCGTGCTGAATCACCTTGCCCTTGGGCTTTCGGATATTTTTAATCAGACTCGATAGCAGTAGGGCTAGCTGGCTGAATGTGACCGCAAACGTAAGACCAATACCAAAGGACATATAAAAGTCGATAGTATTTGAATAGGTTACATCAATAAATGAATCTTCCGGTTTCCAACTCGGCAAATAGCCATTTGCCTGGAGTATAGGATTCGCAACGGCTGTCATACATACGCCAATAAAGCCTCCGATAATACTCCAGAAGGGCACAATCATTCCAGACAGAAATGCCGAGAAATCAAATACAATATTTACCGGGAATGCAGGCAGAAATTTTCCTACCTGAGGGGTAAAATCGAGGAATATGAGTGGAATGATTTCCACTCGTTTGGCCAGGAATGCTTCTGTGACTACTGGAACCACGACATATAACAACCCCCACGCCATACCCATTGCTCCGCCTATCGAGAAGCATCGCCATCGCCAGGGTTCTTCGTTCCCTCGGTCGGTCGACAATGCAACGATTCCGGCTGCACTTACGGGTGCAAACGGAAATGGCAGTCTTTCCACATCACTTACAAGTCTAAATAAAACGTAGCCCAAACCATAGTTATCGATCCGGTTGACAACCATATGAAACATGGTCAGCCCGATGATGGGTATCCAGCATTTAGCGAAGAAGGTTTTGCCGGCAACGGCTATGGCCTCCTTATTGGGAAATGCCCAGCTTGGCAATTCTGCGGCCAGACCAATGCCCTGAACGTATTCCGACTGGGCCACAAACTGTTTAAACAAGAAGCCGGAGAATGGGTCTGCCATAGCAGCTCCAGCCATAAAATGCAGGGTATACAGCTCCTGGGTGGTCAACTCCGAGAATGAGCGTTTGGCAATTTCAGCAAAGAATATAATCAAGACCCATTTCATGGCGCCGGCGATTGCCGGGTCGCCGCCAATAAACAGGGTCATATAATCCGTCGCCGGATTCACCATCAGCCCAAGAAAGAGCGCACCGGCAACAGTTTTCCAATTGAAACCATCTTGAAAGTTCTCAACCTCCGGAATTTTCATTATGTCGCGGTATTCGTTTAACTCTTTGTCGTCATCAAAAGCCATTATGTCTCCTGAGCTTCATCGAGCCCAACTTCCAGTTCAGTTTCAGTATCGTCATCTTTTTTCGGCTTCTGCATCGCCAGTTGATAGTCTTCTATCTTTTCCGGTTTTTCTATATCTGGCAATTCTTCTCCCTTGATTAAGGCATTTGCCTGTGTGACATACCATTGGTGCAAGGCATTATCCATATTCCGCCATTGCATAAGCAAGCGTCTTAAAAGTTCAAGAAATGGCTTGTTGGTGGTCACCCAGTTTGAGTCCTGGCCGGAAACCCGCTCGACTTCCATATGGACCCGGAAACTGTCGACTTCCTCATCAAATTGGGTGACAAAACAAATATTCTGAGTCACACCCAGGTCATAGGGAGCCAGGGCAACATTGTATTTGAGTTTGAAAATAACCCGTCCTTTTTCATCAGTGCTTTCTTCAAGGCCCTCAAATTTTGCGATAAAATCGCCAATTGATTGTGAGTCAAATTGGGCGAAAAATTCGTAGAGGTAGAAAATGATGCCATTAACGATTTGCTTCTGGTAAATAAAGGGGAACATAACGGTCATATTATCGCCATCGTTTTCCGGCATGGACCACTTTCGTTTACCGGATGGTACGGCAGTGCGGGTGGCAACTAAACCGGGATATATGGTGGACAACAGTACAAGGGAGATGGTAAAGGTGATGGCATAGACTACCATAAGCGATGAAAAGTTGATGTTTAATCCTGGTATAAGTCCTGTGATTTGAATAAAAATTGCCAGGAACTGGCCAATGAGATAGCCACTTACAGAGCCGATGACACTGTAGACAAACGCCTCGGCCAGGAAGAAGAGGAAAATATGTGTGGGATTGAGCCCTATTGCGTTGTATACGGCGATTTCACCTTTTCGTTCGTAAACTGTACCGAGCATTGTATTGAGTATAATAGAGCCGGCAATCAACAGGGGAATAAATAGTTGACTGAGGCCGCCCATGCTCGTTTTATAACTGGAGCCCACATAATAGGTTCCTGCTTTAATCGTTTGTACTGGAAGTTTTCTCTTTATCTCTTCTGCTGTCTGGGTAATTTCAAATTTTGTTTTCGATGCGAGATAGAACTTTGCTGAGCTGATTTCCAGGAGGCTATTCATGCGTTCCCATAGTGAATCATCTTCCTTAAATTTCACAGAGATGGTGTATGGCGCAGCCCCCAATGTTTTAGCCAATCCTGCTGGAATGAAGGCCATGGTAGCGACATCGATGGTGCGGGCAGTGGTATCGCTTTCTGATTCTTCGTTCTCATCCGCAGCTGTAGTGCCTGGCGCTTTAACAAGCGACTTTGGAATGAGTGGAATATAGGGATTCAGGTCGCGTATTTGCTGGTAGCGTAAACCATTCATTATGCCGACTAACTTCAGTTTATGGCCATGAAATTTCAGCACGATTTCATCCCCCTCAAGGTCCTTTGCTTGAATGTTGAGCGCATCACAGGATTCGCTTGATAGAATGATTTCATTGGCCTGGTCATCACTAAACCAACGACCTGCTATCAATGGAACTGTTCCTGTGAACGCCTCTTCATTTGTCTGGAAACCAATGAGACCCATAATATCGATGGGTTTTCTGTCTGCATAAACCAAGGGCCAGATTTCACTTGCCGTTTTACCCGGATGTTTAAGCCAGCGTACGTTTATAAGTTCATCCTGATTATAGAAGTTGTTAAATATATCGAGGGTATATGAATCAATTTTGCTTCCACCCGGGTTCATATAAAAGATGCCATTATAGGCAGCCTTATCACTTTTATTAATTAGTTGGGGATTCATTTTCTTGGAAACTGATGAGAACGTAAGTATTGCAAATGTAATGAGGATGATTGTGCCAGTGGTTAGTACGGTGCGGGTGCGTCGTCGCTTCATATTGTTTACACCGATGAGAAGAGCCGTTTGGCCCACCATTCCGACACCCACATTATTGGTATTGGCTCCTGTAATATTCCTAAATATCACCTGCATTTCTGCAGTGAACCGACCATGCATGATGGTTGTGACAAAGACACCAATGGCTAGAAGTACGAAAGCGATAAATATTGCCTCGGGACTCAGAGCAATGGCAAATGCGGGATGAATAAAGCGAAAACAAAGGTAGAGGCTGCAAAACAGAGTACTTATGGCCAAAACTTCATGTTCGAGTTTGGTAAACTTGAATAGAAGTTTTTGTAGAAAGAAGCAGAATGGCAACATGAGCCCCATGTAAAATATAATTGCCTTAAGCATGTCTTGATTGATACCTTGTATTTGGTAGTAGGCTTTATTTAACAGACCCAATGCTTTATAATTGCTGACCAAATAGCCCACATGGTCATTCTCTGCTTGCAATTTTTCCATGGTTTTTAATTCAGCAGAACCGCGATCTATAAAATCTTTAATTAACTCGTTTGAAACCCCCTTGAGCTGCTTCAGACGATGCGTATTGAGTTGATATAAGTCCCGGGCAGAGGCATAGCTGAAATCGCTGCCCAATTCATGACCATTTGCATAGCCCCATCCATCCGGGTGTTCGTCACTGGCATTAATCAATAATTGAGAATCCGACAGCAAAACCATATTTTCATTTGTAAAGTTCTTGCCCTTATCGCGCATGAGTATCGAGACGGGACCGAATCCCGTATGGGTCAATATGAGCGTGTCTGGACTAAATCCCAGGGTCCCATAGATCTGTGGAATGGATTGTTTATTTCCACCAACATAGACGCGATATGTATCTATGTAGCTTGGGCTAGTGCCGGTACGACTGGAATCTAAACGATTGTAGATGACAATTTCGCGTGCCTTAAACATGGGTAAAGTGATCGACGTCTGGCCACCCAGCTTCGTTGGCATTTGTTCAGAGGTTTGAATGCGGCCTTTGTTGATACTCATAATAATCGTGCGCTGGTTTTCTGCAAGTGTAAATGCAGCCGGAGCACGAAAGCCACTATGGTTCAATCCTATGGCATAGACATGTCCGGAATGCCCTGATATTTCAGTCTGAACACGAGCGACATCACCACTTTGGATCATTTTCTTGTTGAATAAGTCCCCCTGCTGCTGCATTTGGGTGTAAAAGCCAATGAGTGTGTTGGGAACTGGCATATCCGGCTTAAGTGAGCCACCAAACTCATCTTGTTTCAATGTCCGTATGTATGTTGACCATATATAATTACCTCCAGTGTTAAAAGTCGATAAGAAGCTTGCATCAATTTCAGGATCGTTGATCAACTTATTCAAAAAGCTCAGTAACCATTTTTGCTGTTTGATAATGCGTTTTTGGTTCAGGAATTTTGGTCTATCATCTGGAGAAAATGAACGGCCTGGCTGGGCGTGGGTATTTTGCAAGGCAATAGCGGCGTAGCCTGAGCATTGATAGATCGTGTTGGCACTATCCAGCGATGTGAAATGAAAGGTTTCGGGCCAGGTATTCTTTAGGGTCATTGTATCGGCAAATGGATTGTATTTGGCATCGACAGTTTTAGCTATCTCAACAGTTCTCTCGCCAAATTTTTTCATGTCCAATAAATTAAGCCGGGTGCCCTTCATGAATCCGAATCCTATGGATTGGTAATTGAGCTCCAGGTTGATTAGCAACTTGACTGTTTTACGGCCAATTACTCTTTTAATCTCAGAATTCCTATCACTCCTGGCCATCCATTCTTTGTATTCGCTTATGTCGGCTTCCAATTGCTCAATTATTTCGTCTTTAAAGTCCTTTAATATTTTATGCTGTATCGGATTTGTTGCGATGTCTCTGTAGTAGACCCGGCTGGCAATTCCCAGGTCTACTTTGTTAAACATAATAAGGACCTGGCTGAATTGATCCTTCTCCTTTTTTAAAGCTTTAATCTTATCTTTATCAACCGTTGTTTTATCATTTACGGCCCTGTCTGCAATCGAAAGCATTTTCAGCTTGTGTTCATTGAGTTTTCGCATGGATGCTTTTTGCAACAATTCCTTTATGGGAATTCGTGAGCCCGTACTGCTGTCAACTTTTCCCCGCCAACTTTCAAAGAGTTTTTCATCATCGAACAGAGCTTTCAGCTCGTTGGCAAATTTCTTATGATGGTCCGTTGATTTTGCTGCCAGTTCAATGGCATTATCCAGTCTCGATTTCAGCAATGCTTTGGCATCCTTATTTGTCGAGACGAAACGTTTCCAGTTTTTCCAATCGTCGCTGCACTTTACAACAAGTTCTTCAGCAGCAACTTTAAATTCGGCATCGGTGAACTTGCTGAGATCCAGGACTTTATTCAATACCGGGCGCTTAACTTTTATGTTTTTCGGCTCTTCCAGGTCAGGTTCTTTCAATCCATCGAGCGTTTGATTCAACGCATCACATTTTTTCTGCCAATCTGCAATCTTGGATTCAAGATGCGGTTTTGCTTTTTCTAAAGTCATTAATTCAGTATGCAGGTCTTTTCTCTCTTTTTTCCAAGCCGTGAGCAAGTCCTTAATTTCTTTATTATATTTTTTAAGTCTATCCTGGAACTCATCCTCATCTTTTGCCCGCGTAAGTTTCCAGGTCTCATAAGTGACATCAAACTTTTTCTGTCGGATGGCCATTTGTTTTGCATCAAGCTTATACATCATCTCGATCATGGCATACATCAGCGGGTCATTTTTATCGTATGCTGGTAATGTTAATTTTGTGTAATTGTCATAATAAAGCTTGCTGATACGCAGTTTATCTGAAACTGTATTTCGAGTCTGTTCGATCTTCCAACTTGGGCTAAGGAGGTACCAGGCAACGTGCCGTTCCCCCTTATAGTCCTGGGTATAGGCATTGCTGGCTGTGAGCATGACAGAATAATCGGGTTTATTTTTCTTGAATTGTTTCAGCAATTTTAAGAGCATGAAAATATTGGGTGTATTTTGGGCCCCCTGAGCTAAATCAGGTACAAGCGAATTGGCATCCATGCGTGCTGTAATCACGACGACATAGTCAGTTTTTAATATGCCCTTACCTGGAATAAAGACCCAGTAGTCCTTTAGCAAGTCATTCTTGTAGTGCGCGACTTCGCCCACCTTGATGCTGATCTTTTGATTATTTATAGCAGCCTTCTTCACGGCTGGCACATCGGCTATTTTTACAAAATAACGGGGTACAGAAACATCTGTATTATGAAGCTTCGATAGGGTCTGCTGGTAGGTTATTTTCTCTGCATCCAGAAAAATAACACCCTTAAGACCAAAGCGCATCAACTCCATCCATTTATCGCCCGAGGCATAGTCAAAGACACCAATCTTGCCTTTTAGATTTATTCCGTTCAGTTTCCTTAGTGCTTTTACAGTTCCATCACCAAAATAGGCGAGCTGACTCTCAAAGGCAGACGTTTTGAAATTTCCCGGGCGGACCATCGACGGATGCAGGGAATGCAGCTTTACTGTTTGGCCTGGAAAACGCATCGTTACTTTTCCAGGATGAAAGATGGGTGCTTTGAAGTCGATAGTGCCATTTTTAAAGCCGCTGTCTTTGAAGGCTGTACTAACGTCTTCGGCGAGGGCCATGTTGCCGGGATGTCCAGGCATCATCGGACCACGGGAATGTACTCTTTTCAAAAATGCGTCGAGATCAGTATCCGATAATTTAGTGCCGGGTTTAGTCTCGGTCTCTGGCCCATTCGTTTTGTCTGTTTCTTTATCAGCAGCTTTGGATGTTTCTTTGGCAGCAGCTTTGGATGTTTCTTTGGCAGCAGTTTTGGATGTTTCTTTAACAGCAGCTTTCGATGTTTCTTTATCAGCTTTTTTTGGATCTGCTTCCTGAGCAAAGACAGCAATTGACAGACATAGTTGAAAGAGGATTAGAAATTTCATTTTAATTGGACAGACATGATATTTTTTTTCATTAGCATTTTAGTGAAGCCAACAACCCCGAGCTCAGCTTCTCTGCGGCTCAGTGGAAAATGCATTTGAAAACGATTAATAATCTCGAGCATAGAGCGGCCATAATCCATCTGGCGGATGACGAAAGCACCAAATTCATCGAGCTCGTAGTATTTGATAAAACCGGCCGGGCGAAATTTCTCATAAAAGCCAATTCCCCGGCTCAGTCGTATAGCGAGTTTTATCTCGTTATCACCATGCAGATAAATGCTTACATTTGAGTGTAAATAGGGAATTCCCGCTAAGGATTCACGCCGATTTATTTGTTCTTTTTTCTTTAGCTTTAACATTGAGTCTTCTTAATTAAAAATCAAAGACTATATAATGTAGCAAAGTGAGGAGAATTCAAGCTGTAGAAGGGGCTTATCCCTTATAATTTGCGAGATATTTTACCAATTGTGAAGGCAGTGTGCAGGCAATTAAGCGATCGCGTCGCTTTTCGTCCTTCACATAATTGGCCAGGCTTTGTAAAATGGGCATATGTGCAGTGGGCGAACGGGCCGGTACACCAATGCAAAAAAACAGGCGACTATCAATCTTATCGCTCGTGTTAAAATGGATATCTTTTTCTGCGACTCCGACGACAAGGCACATACGATCTATCGCAGTGGAACGGGCATGAGGAAAGGCGACACCATTGTCCATCACAGTTGTTACCTGGTCTTCACGCTTTTCGAGATCGTCCAAAAACAGCTCTGAATCGTTAATGCAATTGCTGTCTTCAATCGGGGCAATCAACTGCTCAAGGATTTCCCGTCGTGTGCCCTGCTTAAGGCCAATTACGATACGATCTGATGTGACAAATGGTTTAAGTTTCATCAGGCTTGCTCCTGTTCGATATTTAAGAAACGGTTGCAATGTGGACATAAAGGGTCTTGTTTTGACGATATCATGCGGTTTAGGTCGCCTTTTGGTATGGTCATATTACAACCTGCACACATCGTGTTGATCACCGTGACCACACCC
>JABSQK010000700.1 GCA_013215875.1 Lentisphaeria bacterium | reverse complement strand
GAAAAGGACAGTGCCGTATGGATAGCCTTACCAAAGAGCAAGGCCACCCCGACGGATTCTGATTCGATTTTGTAGTAGTAACGGTAAGCCCACTGGAGCGAACAGCTCAAGAATGTATTAAGCTGCGATACACTCCAATGGGGTTCTTTCCGCAAATCACCTAAGGACTTCATGCTGCCTTATCCGTGAGGTTCTTAAGCTCGTCGATGTAGCTACTCGCATCGTGCGGTGTTAGCTCCTGGATATTACTGGCCCTGTAACGGGTACTGACCTCCTGGTTCAGTATTGTGAGATCCTTATCGACTCTGCCAGCTAAATCCAGAATGAATTTGATCTGCTTAGGCGATGCTTTACCATTGCTATTCGATTTAGCTGCCGGTTCTCTTTGTGGCAATGTTTGAACGGTTTGAATCGGTTGATTGTTTTGTGCTTCTATTTCATCTTCTACCGTATCACGCAACATCTCATAGGCATCTTTAAGCTGTTGCTTGATTGCCTCGGATGATGTCTCACTTGGCAATTCGATTTCAATAGACGCACCGTAGCTTTGGCTGGAATAATCCTGGCCGGCTATGGGCACCTTTAATCCAATATTCGCATTTAGTTTCAACATGGTGTTTTCTCCTTCTATTAATGGTTCGTGTTATTTATTCAGGCGGCGATCTTCTTGAACTTCTGTATCAACAGAGCTGTTTCGCGATGTCCCTTCTCCTTATTCTTCTGTTCCTTTTCAAGATCTTTCACCCGCTTCTTCAGGTTCTTCACCTGGTTCAGGCTGTCTTGTAAAGAAGCTGTTAACTGATCGATCGCTTCATAAAGCTGAGCAAATGGCTCTGCTTCGGTTTTGCTTATTTCTTGTGCCACGATGGGCTCCTTTGTTTTGGATTTGTCTTTGGTTGGGGGCTTAGGTTTAGGTTTTGCGAATGACTGCGCATCGAGGTAGTCCTTAAACTCTTTCTTATTGTCATTGCCCCGTAGAGGCATGAGCACATAAGTTGCCCCGGGACGCTTCATCGCAACAGGCTTGTAGAGATCCTTTATGTAGAGATCCGTGCAGTTGGCCTGAAGGCCTGGCTTCAAATGTTTCTTATCCAGTGTTACATAGAGCAGATTCTCTGATGCATACGTTGAATCCGGTAAATGAATATGACTGAAGCTATCCTCGTTTTGACCAAGCAAGATTAGCTTTGACTGGTAGGCGCAGAGAATAACACTATCACCAGGCAGATTGTCGATGACCTTTAAAGCCAATTTCAGGTCTTGGTCTGAAATGACAATTTTACTGATTCCTTTTATACTTGGGATGACCTGTTTGTAGTTGGGAAATGAACCTTCAACTAGCTTACAGGAATAGTCCCACAATTTTGTTTGTATCATTAGCCTGGCATTGTCTTCAGAGAAGCCTATAGCTCCACCATCAACCGTATGATTGAGACGAAGGAAACTGCTGGCAGGAATAATAATATCTTCATCGATGCCACAGTTGCTTAGATCAATGGCCATTAGGCTTGTACCATTCGTGCCAACGACCTTCCCTTCTTTGCTATCGATGCACACGCCATTAATAACAAAGCGAGTATTATCAGTCGAACTGGACTTAGATGCAGTCTGGTAAGCCTGTAGCAATTCGTTCAATTCTGGACAAGCCTTAGTTTCGATTTTAAGGCCTTTATCCGGCCATAGATCCAAGTCGCCTGTGTCCATGATTTTGGATATTTCCTGACCATCAACACGGGTGATTATCTTGAGCTGCTCCGAGTGTCGTTCTATACTGATAGCCTCTCTGCCAGCATTCTTACTGGCATCTACCAGTGCATCGAAAGGTAAAAGGAATCGACCCGTACCTTCGCACTTAGCATCTGGGATGGTGATGCTAAGGAATTCAGCCAGGTTGCTGACGCTTAGTTTTAGTTCGTCACCTAGCTCAATAAGGACGTAGCTCAGGATAGGCAGCGTTGATTTCTTTGTATACACTTTTTTGAGCAATGCTATCGCCTGCTTCAGTGCTTTTGCGGGGATGTTTATGTTCATAGGATTTTCCTTCTTTTTGTGGTATGTGTTTTTTGTTTACGAATCAGGAACTGGCCCAGCCAAAGAAGAGGTAGCGATCGCTACCCAGCTCTATGCATCCTGCCGGCCCCCATTTATCATCGATCCGTTCATCACCTTCATCGATTAATTTTTCTGCATAATCGTAGGAATTTTCTTCTGTGCTTGGAATAGTGGTGAAGTTACATTTCTCAGCAATGGTACCGGTGTAACCACCATGCCCATGCTCATAGTTTGCGTCCTCAACAGCAGCGTTAAATGCGTCTTGAGCACTTTTGCCGTTTGCTTGGGTCATAAATGTTTCTGCTCCCATAATTTATTTCTCCTTTGTAGTTATTTGTTTAGGGTATGTAACTAATAATGCGGCCGCTTCGGGGGACGAAGATATTTTGTGCTACTGTGTTTTCGTTAAACACAGGCTCTGTACTTAGGACCTTGTTGAACAAGTCAGTGGCTTTTCGAATCTTTATCCGGGGTAATGCCTTACTTGCGTAGCTGAAGCGATCGCAGTCTCTGTAATCATATTCATCATCAAGCAGCACATAGTTGTTGGTTTGGATCAGACAATCATTCTCTGCATAACGTGTTACAGCATGATGCAGACTCTTTTCGATGACCACTGCCTCATGACGCTTGGTTCCGCATAGAATGAAGAATGCACTGGCTGCTGTTTTAGCATTCACAATCGTATCGACGGCTTCTTCAAACGTATGACAATTAGCAAAGACTTCCCGTAACAGGAATGACGGGGGGATTCCATTTTTTACTCCAGTAGTCGGCGCGTAATTAATGCTTGCAGAGAACCGACCGGCAGCAACTCCTTGGAGTACGCCAATATATCCGGGCCAGGACAGTGATTTAAATTCACCGGCTGGGCCAATGAACTTAAGTATTAAGCTTTTATCACCGAGACCATCTAAATTCCAATCAAGGTTCCGTCCATGTACCCAGCCAAGACCTTTAACGTAGCGTGCTAAACTTGTGCAAGCATAGGCTGATATCGATTCACCGAGTTGGCTAAGCTCATAGGTCAGGTTAGCTGTGATCAGGTCCGTTAATGATATATCCCAGGCCTCAGCAAAACTTTCAAGTTCTGCATAATATTCTGAATTACCGTAATATTTCTTGAACGCTTTAGCTGCTAGTTGAGCTGTTCCCCAGCTTAGTAGCTTTGATTCAAATAAGACATTACGTATATCATCCATCGCTGATTGGATAAGTTCTTTTCCTTCTATTCTTTGTTCCTTAATTAATTTATTAT
>JABSQK010000070.1 GCA_013215875.1 Lentisphaeria bacterium | reverse complement strand
GTTTGAGCATGGGTGATTACTACTGGAATAAAAATATCGAAAAAGCGATTTATTTCTATCAATTGATCCATGGCAAATATTCCGATTCTGAAGTGTATGGAAAAGCAATGCTGAAATCAGGTCAATATTTTCAAAGGAATAAGCAAGCAGATAAGGCAATTATCATTTACCAAACATACTTGATGAAAGTACCTGAGGGTGAAGATTCAAAACGTATAAGAAAACAGATGATTGATATTATGTTCAACTCTGGCGAGCATGAAAAATCGATTGCTGAAATGAGAAAGTATGAAAAACTTTATCCTGAAGAAGGGCCCTTTGTAAGAATTAAAATAGGAATGATGAATTACGCAAAAGGAAAAGAGAGTTATCCTGCCGCAATAAAAGAGTTCCAGTATATCGTTAAGAATTATCCAAAACACCGGTATGCACAGAGTGCTAAAAGGATGATCGAAAAGATGAATAAAATGTTATTAAAGAATTAAACAAAAGGATAATACAATGACTAAACGATACATGAGCGGATTGCTCTTTCTTCTTCTGCTCAGTAGCAGCTTTATTTACGGCCAGGATGGTTACTGGAAATTTGATGAAGGCGGTTCCACTGCTCTACTCTTTGAATTTACTGACGATGCCAATACGCTTGGTCTTTGGCATCTTGAAACGGGGCCTGGTTTTTCAGTTCCCACAGAAGAATTTACCACCGATGCAAATACGAACTTGCTTTTCCATATGGAAGAAAGCGCTTCTGCGGATGACTCAACAAGCAATAATAACAATGGAACCCTGTCGGGTTCACCCTCAACTCAAGAGTTAGGCAAATTTTCTAGCAGCATCGACTTTGATGGAACGGATGATGTAGTCAATGTACCCGATGATGCATCGTATGAACCAGGCAGTGTCGACTTCACCATTGAAGCTTGGATAAACCCAGATTCGGTTATTGGTAACAACAGTATTATAAACAAATGGGACCATGTCAATAGTGCTCGCTCATACCATGTGAGAATTGAGAACGGCAAGCTGGTTCTATATCTAAGTGAATTTGGAACAGGCTATGAATCGCTGACAGGTGTTACAAGTATTCCTGTAGGAGAATGGTCTCATATCGCTGTAGTTCGTGAAGGAACAACCGTACGTCTATTTATCAACGGAGCAGTAGATGCCGCATTTACCTATACAGGTGCAGTATACGATGCACCTTGTGCATTGAAGCTTGGATCTAATTATGGAACACTTAATCCGTTTGATGGAAAAATTGACGAATTCAGAATTTCAAATATAGCTCGTTATACCACAGCATCTTCACTTGATGAAACCGCAAATAACAACGATGGCAGTTTCGAGGGCGGAGCAGGTATGGTCTCAGCCGGTAAGTTTAACAATGCACTTGAACTACAAGGTACTGAAGATTCATTTCTTCGTATCCCCGATGATGCATCGTATGAACCAGGCAGTGGCAACTTCACCATTGAAGCGTGGATAAATCCTGACTCTGTAAGCGGGAACAACAGCTTTATAAATAAATGGGATCACACCACTGGCGATCGCTCATATCATTTTCGGATAGAGAACGGCAAGCTGGTTCTATATTTAAGTGAAACAGGCTCCGGATATACGGTTTTTACGGGAACAAAGGATATCCCAGTTGGTCAATGGACCCACGTAGCTGCAGTTCGTAATGGCAATACAATCTCTCTTTTTGTCGATAGCAGTTTGGATGTATCTGGTACCTATACTGGTGCGGTTCACGATTCATCAGCAGATTTACTTATCGGCTCAAATTACGGATCCAGCTTTTTCCCATTTAATGGAAAGATTGATGAATTCCGAATTTCAAATACAGCAAGATATCCGGATGCAGGTGCATTACAGGAAACACCTGATGAAATAGCTAATAATAATGGATTCCTGTTTGGTGCTGCTGCAATAACAACTGGTGGTTACACTGGAAGTAATTGTCTGGATTTACCAGGAGCTGGCAATGCATATGTGCAAATACCAGATTCCGCTGCCTTAGAGCCCGGTGATGAAGACTTTTTAATTGAAGCCTGGATAAATCCTGACACAGTTAGTGGAATTGCATCACTCATTAATAAATGGGACCATCCGAATAATCAACGTTCATTTCACCTTAGAATTGAAAATGCCAAGCTTGTTTTATATCTAAGTGAAACAGGGTCTGGGTATACATCACTGACAGGTACCACAAATATAGTAGCCCTGACATGGACCCATATAGCTGTTGAAAGGGTGGGGAATGCACTTCGATTTAAAATTAATGGAGCGGCAGGTGCCTCAAAAATCCATACGACCAGCATTCATAATGGTACTGGCGATTGGCTGATTGGCTCAAATTATGGTACGAGTTTTTATCCATATAATGGTAAAATTGATGATTTAAAAATTGCAGTTAGTCCGGTTCCTACTACCTCTGTTACTATTACTAAGAATGGACAGCCTTCTGCAAATGTAATTGTTCATGCATTTGATGCTGATGGATTATCTCTGGACCAGTCCGAAACGACAGACTCAAATGGTGTAACAAGTTTCCTTGCTGAAGAACCTGTGAAATTTAAGGTTTCAAGTAACGGACGTGATTTTTGGAGTTCCGTTATAAATCCGGGGGAGACAACAACAATAGATATACCTGCTGATAGTATTGTTACTGTTAGCAAAGACGGCACGCCTGTCGTAGGTCAGGCAGTTCAACTTTATATTGATGGAACATATGCCATAAGTCAAACGAGTGATGACGATGGCCAAGTAATATTCAATGCAACAGGTAATGTAGAATATACTGCTACTGTAAGCGGCGGATTTACATTCTCAACTGGGCAAATAACCGCACCCGCAGCAGCTAGTATTGACATTCCTGCAGATTCTACTGTAACAGTCACTAGGAATTCTCAAGCGATTGCAAATCAAACCATTTATTTATTTTCAGAAAATGGAACAGACCTGAATAAAAGTATAAAAACAGATTCTTCAGGTAAGGCAGTCTTCATATTAGAAGACGGTACAAAAGTTAAATTTCGAACAGAGTATAATAGCGTAGTATTTTGGTCTAGCGTAATTACCACTCCTTCAGATACTAGTATTGATATTCCTGTAGATTCTGTTGTTACAGTCACTCAAGATGGTACAGCCTTAGCAAACCAAATTGTTTATCTCTTTGATTCCGAGGGGAATTATTTAAATAAAACCAAAGAAACTGATGCCAATGGTAAAGCCAGTTTCACTCTAAGTACAGGGGATTACAAATTTCGTACATCTGTAAATTCATTTGAATTTTGGTCTGCGGATATAGCGGCTCCAAATAATACAACAATAACTGTAGCAAAAGCATCAGTTCTTACAATTCTACAAGAAAGTAGCCCTGTAGCTTCAATTGACGTTTATGCATATAATGAAGATGGAACTTATGCTGGATTCTCTCGTAAAACAGACACAAATGGAAAAGCCAATTTTAATATTGCTTCTGGAAACTATAAATTCCGTGTAAGTCAAAATGGAACGGATTATTACTCTGCTGTTATTACTTTGCCTTCAGACACAACTTTAACAATACCATCAGGTGAGTCGGTTCCTGTTATAACAAGCCAACCTCAACATTTGGAAATAAATGATGCTGAAACTGCATCCTTTTCAGT
>JABSQK010000007.1 GCA_013215875.1 Lentisphaeria bacterium | reverse complement strand
TTATCGCCTAAGTCCATTCCAATTGTCCATTCCTGTGTTACTGTAGTCATTGCTGAGCTCCTGTATTTGGCACTTCGAGTGCGTTGTTGTTGACTGCTAATGTAGCACATCGTAGGAGCTCAGCATTCTCATACTATCTAGTCTAAAGAATAAGTTTTACTGGCCAACGCCCGCGAACCGAATTGATCAACTCGATTTCTGTTTCCTCATTTAGTTGATCTTTGTGAATGACGACTTCTTTTATTTCTCCCAGTTCCACTAACTGGCGTCTGTAGGTTCCATCTAGAAGTCCGCATTCCAATGATGGCGTACACCACTGATTGTCTATCTTTACGATAATGTTACTTATCCGTGTTTCGGTAATTTCATCCCGCTCGTTATATAATAGGCATTCATCTGTTTCGCGCGAAGGCACAGCGTTATCGTATACTTCACGCTTATTCGTTTTATAATATACGTATTGGTTGCTGGTAGAGATGGGGTCCTCTGCAAAGGAAATTGTCTGTGGATTTTTTGCCTCTTTGGATATTGGTGTGGGATCGATACTGACCCAACCATAGCGATTTAAGAGCATTCTCACACGCATATCTTCAGTCCAATCTTCACTACCCCAGGCCAGCACACTTTCGATGCTAGGCAGATCATAATCAAAAGAGAAAAAGTCTGCCGACTCAGTTAATCGTTTTATATGTTCATCATAATGGTGGTAACGGTGTTCTTTCGTCCATAGAAAGGTTTCCAATAATTGAAAATCTTTTTCTATTGCATGGATAAATGCTGCTTTCGCGAGGCATTCGTCATATTCATTTTGAAGCTCTGAATCACTCACGACCCCACTGCCAACATTGTAGGTGGCTTTCGAAGTCTGAATTGTCATGGTGCGAATGGCCACATTAAATATTGCATCGCGCTCTGGCGAGATGTAGCCAATGCTGCCGCAGTATATGCCCCGGGCCTGTGATTCTGCTGCTGCAATGATTTCCATAGACTTTACTTTTGGCGCACCCGTAACTGAGCCGCAAGGAAAAAGCGCTGAAAAAATATCGAAGAAATTCAAATCATCGCGCAGTGTCGCTTCAACAGTCGATGTCATTTGCCAGACCGTGGAATATTTTTCCAGTTCAAAAAGAGCCGGTGTTTTCACAGTGCCTTTTTCTGCAATGCGGCCTAAATCATTACGCAATAAATCAACAATCATAACATTTTCTGCGCGATCTTTTTCGGACGATTTCAGTTCCTCTGAAATGCGTTTATCATCGCTACTGTTTATACCACGAACCCGGGTCCCTTTCATGGGTTTTGTGCGTATGCCATTGCCTGTCTTTTCAAAAAATAATTCGGGGGAAACGGATAAAATACTGGTCTCCCCTGTTTGCATAAATACCGAATACTCAGTCGCCTGCTTTTCTAAAAGTGTTTGATACACTTTTTCTGGATCATCCGGAATGTCGGCTTCCAGGGGAAAGGTTAAGTTGAGCTGATAACTTTCTCCATTATATATTGCCTGCTGAATCTTTTTGAATTTTTCAGCATAGTCAGACTGTGACCAGAGTGGAGTAAAATCCGCCAGACGTTCGCCTGATTTTACACGATTGTAAAATGTCAATTCTTTTGACAGGCCCATATAAAGCAGGGGTAGATCCGGATTTTTTTCCTTTACAGTCAGTGAGCTGTCAAATGCAGGCGCTGCTTCATAACAAATATATATGCATGCATGATAGCCCTCATCGAGAAGTGATTCGAGTTGTTCGAAAGCGGAAGGTATTTCAGAAATGGTTTCTGCAGTGATTACTTTCTCAAAATCGAGGCGACAGGGGCGAGGAAATTTGATGCAGGCACTTTTAAAATTTAATATGGCAAAATTAGTCATCAAGTTCCTGGCTATTTATCTCAGTAGACTAGAGTATATCTGATTCCGACAAGGGTATATCGTCACTATGTGCCGATATCATCGTAATAGCCTGATAGGGAATAAAGACATGCTTATTCTCTGTTGTCTTAACGATCAAAAGATGCCCGGCATCATGCTTATCAATTTTTAATATCAGACCATTAATTTCTTTACCATTATTTAGAAGAACCGAAATTGAAATTTCCTGATCAATTATTTTTTGGAAATCGAGATCCAGGGCACCTGATATGCTCAGTGACCAATCCAGAGCCTGGCGATAGAGATCTGTAGTTTCTCTCAGGCGCTCGCTTAGAGTGACAGTTAAATATTTCAATATTTTTGATGATATGGCCGCTTCTTCTTCGATGATTTTAATCAATCCCGGGGTATCCAGAACAAATAATTCCGTCTTTTCAGTTGCAACAGCAGAAGCAGAACGAGGATCATTGTTGAATAATGAGATTTCTCCAAATACACCGCCGGTCGTCAGTGTGAGGATTGTTTTAGACAATCCTGGAGAAAGTTCAATTGAAAGTTCGACAGCACCACTGCTAACCATATACATTGAGCCACCCGGTGCACGCTGTGGGAAAACAGTGTCTCCTTCTTCGTATGTCTCTTCTTGAAAATACGGTTTTATCTTCCCAAGCTCATCACTGTTCAACTCTGCAAAAATGTGTAATTTTTCCATAATAATTCCTTCCCGTTGTACTAAGTAGTATAATCCCAGACCGAAACAGTTCCAGTCGATTTGAGCAGGCAATTTTCAGCGATTATTCTGGTGAATACGGCAGCAATGCATAAATGGTTGCTAAGTCATCAATCAAATTGTGCCTGTTCACACTATAATTATTCGATTGATACTGAATTACTTCTTTACAGAGACATTCCCTGAAAAGTAACATTTTGAGCTGCCATCTGGAAATTCCAGTTCAAGTGAGCCGTCTCTATGAAAGGCAATGACTTTTCCAGCCAATTCAGTTTTGTCATCTTGAATTAATGTCACCTTCTTATTCATCATATCACATTTACGAACCCACGCCTGGTGCACGGAGTCCTGGCCGTCATCCTGAGCTTGACGATACCAGTAGATAAGCAGCTTGTAGAGGGTTTCGGTAAAATCTTCAAGCAAAATATTTCGATTGAGTTCAACCAGCATAGATGTGGCAGGGTTGTCGATATTTTCCATATCTTCGGTGGTCATATTCAGGTTGATGCCCATGCCAATAGCGACGACTTCGCGCCCGTCTTTCACTTCCGATTCTGCCAGAATTCCAGCAATTTTTTTATCTTTCACGTAGAGGTCATTGGGCCATTTAATCCAGGTTTTATTTATCCCAAATGCGCAAACTGTGTCATTTATGGCCAGTGTAGCAATTTGCGGCAATGCGGTTATATCGTCCATTGCAAAGGGGCTTTTTAATAAAAACGTTCCATAAAAATTCAATCCTGCCGGAGAATACCAATCGCGACCTAAACGACCCCGCCCTTCCGTTTGTTCTTTCGAAACAACCAGTATTTCATTTTCAAGATTGTCTGCTTCGCGTAAACAAAATGCGTTTGTTGAATCTACAGTTTCTAATAAGTGTACAGGCATCCGCTTATCCTTTTGTTAAGTTGAATCACTATAGGACGCAGCTAAGTTTGGTCAAGCGAGTCAGTCAGAATTTACTTAAGCTGCTTAATACATAATTCGCGTAGCGAATTCTATTTTTTGATGAATAACTCCAAAAAACTGCCATAGCCCTCTTTAAACAGTTTATCCTTTGGAACAAATCGCAGGGATGCAGAATTGATGCAGTAGCGCAGGCCACTGGGTTTAGGCCCGTCATTGAAGACATGGCCAAGATGTGAATCGGCATATTTCGAACGTACCTCAGTACGTCTCCCATCTTTTTTCTCAATAACATGTGACGCCACCAGTTTTTTCGTAAATGAAGGCCAGCCCGTATTCGATTTAAATTTATCCGTCGAGGAAAAAAGTGCTTCGCCCGAGACGATATCCACGTAGATCCCTTCTTTCTTATTATTCCAAAATTTGTTATTAAACGGGCGCTCGGTGCCATCTTTCTGGGTCACACGAAACTGCACTGCATCTAATTTATTTTTCAATACTTCATTCCCGGGCTTCTTATAATTACTCCAGTCTTTTCCCTTTATTTTCACTTCAAGCTTTTTTGCCGGGACGCGATATTTTTTTGCTGCCCCCCAGGTTTTGTTAATGTAAGCTTCACGCCCCGAGCCCCGCCGATAACGGTAATAGCGCGCGGCATTTTTTTTGTAATAGTCCTGGTGGTAGTCTTCGGCCACATAAAAATTTGAGTAATTTATAATGGGTGTGATAATTTCTTTGCTGTAGAGCTTCGATTTTTTCATTCGTTTAATAAATGCTTCGGCACGTAATTTTTGTTCATCATCATGTGTAAATATTGCCGTTGAATATTGCAAGCCCCGGTCTGCAAACTGCCCGCCTTTATCTGTCGGATTTATCTGCCGCCAGAAAATTTCCAACAGGTCTTTATAGGAAATTTTGTTAGAGTCATAGGTAATCTGTACGGCTTCGCGGTGTTTGGTTTTTCCATGAGCCACATCTTTGTATTTGGGATTTTTAATAAGTCCGCCGGCATAGCCTGATACCGCTGACTTTATGCCATCGTATTTTTCGAAGGGGGCCTCTATACACCAAAAACACCCGCCAGCAAAAGTTGCTTTTTCAAGTACCTCCTTAGCTTGGGCAATGAGTGCAAATAAGGAACTGAGCATAAAAACTAAAATACTCTGTCGCATAGATACTCCTTTATACTATTTGTCGTTTTCTTAATCAGTCTCCTGTTTGACTGATCTTTTCTTAGATACAGCAGTCTTCACTACTACAGTGTTTCGGCCTACCTGTTCTCTGTCTCCCTTGGCTTTCGCCCGGATATCTGACAATTCTTCTTTGAGCTTCATTAATTTTGCAGTTACATTCTTAGTCACAGCGCACCCTTTTGATAGATATTCACTACACAGCACTATTTATGTCAGAAAGAGTTGGGTCCGCCTCTGAACCCGGGTTTTTCTAGACCTATGCCATGAAATTTGTTAGTTTTTTAATTAAAAAATTCGGCTTTTCGAGGTGTACAGCATGGCTGCAATCATCAATGATGCTTACAGAAATACGTGTATAATTACCCCTTATCGCCTTAGCCATAGTAGCATACTTTTCATCCAATTCTCCTGCTAGGTACAAAAAAGGTGAATTTATTTTGCCTAATTGCGGCCAAATGTTTTCTGCATGTGCAGGACTAAATAAATCCATCGCTCGGATTAATTGCAAAGGCTGCTGCTTGAGTCGTTTCTTTATGAGAGCAGACTTCAGTTTTTCATCAAGTCCGCAAAAGATGGGCATCTCATACCAGCGTTCGAGAAATCCCTCAAAATCATCGCCCATTTGAATGGCCCATTTTGCCTCCAATTCCAAGCGTGATTGGGCCTCAGCAGGCTCAATTCCAGGTGATGCGGAAATGATACAAAGTGATTTTATCTTATCCGGATAACGCAAAGCGAATTGCATGGCAATGCGTCCGCCCATGGAATATCCCACCATATGCACAGTCACGTCAAGGATTTCATTGAGATGAATTAAATAATGTTCGAGAGTTTCAAATGCCGGCAATTGTCCTGAATGGCCAGGCAGCTCGATTGCCAGGCAGTTATAATCTGGCAATGATTGCACTATTTCGGACCAATCATCCATACTGCCCATAAACCCGTGAATGAATAAAATTGTCTCTTTTTCTGCCAATTGTAACCTTAAGACGTCTTCACGTTATCTCGTACCTCGCCATCAAATGAATGGCGCTTCCACCAGTCAAAGGTCCATTTTTTTGAGTCATACGGGATATAATGATTTGCCATGGCATGCCGCGAACTTCCCTCATTTTCGATGGGACGACCACGATGAATCAACACACCATGAAATAAGAGCACATCACCCTTTTCCATGCTAACAGTAATTTCATCAAATTTATTGGCCTCGAAGAGCTCATCCACAGCATCGTTATACATCTCGTCAAATGCATCATCCGTATCCAGCATATCGCGTGTCACAAGCTTTCCCTTATGAGAACCCGGCTGCACGCCCAGGTTACCATTCTTGTCTGAAACTTCCTCCAGTGCAATCCAAGCAGAAAAGCAATCAGGCAGGTAATATTGGTCCTGGTGCCGCCGCTGCTCCGAACCACACCAAAAATACATTGTTTGTATACCATCGACCTTGCCACCACAGATGGATTCGAGTGGCTCCCTCAATTTCTCATGAATGAGCCATTTCATACATAGCGGGTCGTGTGAATGTGGATTATGAATGCGCTTCAAATCCTCACCGTCATCAGGGAGCTTAATCCCCTCAACGACTTTTTCGCCGTTTTTTATGGCCATCATATGGTCAATTAACTCATCACAATCGCTATCTGGAACCAGCTTCTTAAGGATGACAAAGCCTGTCTCATCGTAACTCTTTAATTGTTCCTCTGAAAGTTTCATAACTTAGCGCAAAACGCTTACACCTCCGCCCTTTTGTGCACGGGCAACTTCATTTTCGACTTCGTGTTGATTTACCATGGTCGTATCTCCGGGTGTTTCCTGTACCAAGATACCATGTGCAGCGCCCCATTCCACCGCTGTTTGTGCATCGTGCCCCTTCATAAATGCCGCCGCAACTCCAGCAGCATATGAGTCGCCACCGCCTACACGGTCGGCTATCTCGATATTTTCACGCGGCGTCGCCTGATACATTTTATCGTCAACCACATCATAAAGTATGGCACTCCAATTAATCCTGTCAGCCGATAAAGCACCACGTAACTGTGTACCAATAAATTTAAGATTCGGATAATCCCCGGCAACCTTTTTAAGCGTTTCCGTGTAAGCCTGCAGCCACACATCAAAATCCGCATCTTTATCTACGGCCGCTGTCTGATAACCCAGGGCATCGTCAAAATCGCCCTGATTGCCAACCACCACATCCACATGGTTCATGATTGATTTATTTATGCCGCGAGCCCGGTCTTTATTTGGCTCCACCTTTGAGCGGTAATTCAAATCGAAGGCCACGATAGTGCCGTGTTTTTGCGCTGCCTGAACTGCTTCCAAAGCCACCTCTGCTGCCGAGTCGGAGATGAGTGTGTAGATTCCGCCGGTGTGAAACCAGCGCACTCCCAGCTCACCAAAGAGGTAATCCCAGTCGACATCACCCGGACCAATTTCACGAATCGGTGTATGTGCCCGGTAATATTCCGTCACCGCCGGATAAACCCCTTTGCCCGCATAAGTGAAATTTATACCATTATGCAAACTGCCTTTAGCATCCGTACTAAATTTACCCTCGCTATTGGTATTAAACCAGATAATATGACTGGTATCCACACCCGCTTCCTGAATTTGCCGATTGATATTTTGCCCGATACCATCATCCACAAGCGCAGTAACAACTGCACAACGAAGACCAAAACAGGCGCTCAAACCCTCACATACATTGGTTTCACCACCGCCATGATATACATCCAGGGTCCGGGCACAACGACTTGGAACAGGACTAGGGTCAAGACGAAGCATCACTTCGCCTATGGCCAATCCATCGTATTTCGTTTCATCAACTGCCTTTATATTTAAACTGCTCATGCAAATCTCCTTTTCGTACATTAAAATCAATGACATGCTATAAAATCAAATATCCCATTGCTTGCAAAAGTCAACTTGGAAGCTAGATTTATGAGGATTTTAGAACACTTATTTTGGAAAAATGTAGTCATGTCAGACAAAGATTTTGAGCTGGATGAAGAAACACTCAAGAAAATAGAAGAAGACGCCCGCCAAGAAATAGTAGACGGTGATTCGCTCGATGTCGACCTTGGGGACATAACATTGGATGATGATGAGCTCGATCTAGATATCGATGATTTTGATTTCGATTTAGACCTTGAAGCCAATGATGACCTAGACCTCGATCTGGATCTGGACCTCGACCTCGACATTGATGATGATGATGATTCAGGAATGAAGGTGAAAGTTCTTGAGCAGGATGAGACAATGGACAGGCTGGGCAAAGCAAAAGCAAAAGCTGAAGCCGATGCAGTTGCTAAGAAAGAGCCAAAAAAAATAAGACGCCGTAAAGTACAATCTATCAGCATGAGTAAAGATGATATTGCTTACATGGAAAACGAGGCAAATAAGCGTCAAAACAAAATGTTTCTAAATGTGGTTGGTGGTGGCGCAATCCTTCTTGTTATCGTGATCATTATTGCGATTGTCTTTTCTAAGGAAGACCCTCCTCCCCCTCCAAGTGCTGGCACTGCGGGTCCTGATGGTACTGGCTATACGTCAGGCGGAGGCGTAAAACGCGTC
>JABSQK010000699.1 GCA_013215875.1 Lentisphaeria bacterium | reverse complement strand
TATTTGAGTATATTGAGTTATTTTACAATTCATATCGACCACATTCTTATGCTGAAGGATTAAGTCCTAATGAATATGAAAAGAAGAAATCAAACGTAAAGGTCGCTTAACCCTTTGTCTACAAAAAGGGGGGAACTTCATTCTTTATATTTATTCACTTTAGGAATTTTCTCCTCCTCTGGTATCACCTCTAAATATTCGTGTTGGTTTTCTACCTTCTTTTCTTTATTGGGTATTTTCCTCTTTTCATTCTGAATTGCTCTTTTAATGGCTTGCTGAATTATTTTCTGGATTTCTTTCTGAGATTTTTTATTAAAATTGTTTAGTACCAAATATTTTGAGTCAAGAATCGTGCCATAATATGCATCTATCCGTAAGGTTTTTAATTCTTCTTTTTCTTGAATACCAATCCAAATTTCTGGCTTAATCTCACCAGGTTTTCCTTCTTTATATACCGCGACTGTTTTGCATTCTTTATCAACTTCACCATAACGATTTACCTTTATGCGGGATTTTTTCACTCCACCAATCGTTGTATATTCTATTTCTCTCTTATAAACAAGGAAATATGAATTAGCAGATTTCACTGTCAATATCTGTTTGTTTAGTAATTCATCCTTATAATTGATATCTGTTGTAGAGATAATATCTTTTTCATCTATAGCCTTCACTGTAAATTTTAGTGATTGTTTAATTTTAAACTTGGGATCAGGTGTTGGATAAATAAAAATATCTGCTCTGTATTTTCCAGCTTGTAGGCTGAAATAATAATCTATTGAAGCATATTTATATTCATTTGTTTCCCCATTTTTAAGTTCTACAAAATTCAGGTCTATTGCTTTGATTCGCCAATCGTTCTGCCCCTGTATACCGCCCATAGCTTTATTTAATGAATTATAATAGAGTATTTGTGTTACACCCATCCTTGAGTCTTTTCGAATAACTTTTGCTCTACCTTTGAGCGCAGTTATTTTACAGATAGTCACTGGCCACTCCCCGATAAATAGTGGTGTATTCTGCAATCTAAACTCAACTTTAGGCTTGAAGAAAAAATATGTTTCCAGTATTGCACCATGCTCTGAAATCCTAATATGTTTCAATTCACCTTTTTCTTGGATAACAAGCAAAAATTCGTCACTGCTTCCATAAACATTTAGTAAATCATTTGCCTTGTCGAACTGAGCTATGCGCTTTAATAGAATATATTGTTTTACCGTTTTCCTGTATAAGAGTGAATATGAGTCTCCAGATTTCACGGTTAAAAACTGTTTATTCTTTTCCAGAACTCTTTGAGGATGGAAACTAATATTTCTAGTCGCGATTATATCTTTTTTCTCTAAGATTTTTGCACTAAAATACAGAGTCTTTTTAATTTTAAATGCAGGGTCAGGTCCTGGCTGAAAGGCAATTTCCATCCTGTATCGATTTGCTTCTGTAATAATATTTACAGGTAATCGGAATTCTGCTGTCTCTCCGGATTTGAGCTGGACAAAATCTTTGTTTTTTAGCTTTGGCTGATCCCCCTCTGGTATTACAAAACCTGGAATCGATTTTTTTTGTGCATCATATAGATCTATATTTAGTACTCCATGGTGATAGAGACGATATTTTCGAATAATTTTCACCCCGTTTTTAGGTCCTGTTATTTTGCAAATTACTTCAGGCGCCTCGCCAACAAACAGAGATGTCGCTAAAAGTCTAATCTCAACTTTTGCATCCTCTGCAAACACAGAGGTATAAGATAGGGATATAATACCTGCAATGAATATGTAGTTTAATAGTTTATTCATCAAAGATCGTCTGTAACTAAACATGCTCCTCAAATAGTATTTTATAACTCTTAGGGAAAGCCATTATCTCGTAGAACTAAGATACCTTTTTAACATAAGAGTTCCATGAATTGGCTAATGGTCAAAAATGGAATCACTCCAATCTTATTCTATTCCTTCAGTCCCGCAGCATGGCGTCCGGTTTCGGGGTCGCCGGCACCGTAGAATGTGCCACTCGCCGGATCGATATAAAGTATAACTGGAGTTGCCATCGGCCATGTGGATACAGTCACATCATGGTCTCTGTCGCTCAATTCTTTTTGTACACTCTCTTCGATTGTATCTCGAAGATCCAAACTACCTGCTTTAATAAATGCCTTCTCACGATCCGGATTGGGACTGAAACCATCCTGGTGATGACGTGTGGAAAAACGCGGTGCTTTTATTGCTTCCTTCGGGGTCATATCGAAATCAATGAGGTCTAACAAAAGATTGAGTGCAATCTGATCCTGAAGATCGCCACCGGCTACACTTATGGCGATGATCGGTTTGCCATCTTTCATTACCAGTGTGGGTGTAAGTGTAATACTCGGACGCTTGCCCGGTTCAATAACGTTTGGATGTCCCTTACAGGTATTGAGACTAACAAGGCGATTGCCAAAGGTAACACCGGCTTTACCACCATCTTGCGGACTTGCAGGCACATTCGCACTTGGTGTTGCTGAAACCACATTGCCCCAGCGGTCGGCAATGACACATGTCGTAGTACCACCTACTTTGGGACGGAATACACCGCCCTCTTTGAGGGCTTTCATATTTTGTGGATCACCAGGACGCGCTTCGAGGGATGCTTTTTGCATATCGATTAATTCGCGTCTGAGTTCCGTATACTCGGCTGAAAATAATGCATCTATCGGTACATCGACAAATTCGGGATCTGCATAATGTTCATCGCGGTCGGCCATGGCCAGTTTTATCGACTCTGTTACCACGTGAATGTAATCCGCCGAGAAATGTCCCATGGCCTGAAGATCGAAACCTTCCAATATGCGCAGCGCCTGGCAAAGGAAAGGTCCCTGTGTCCACGGGCCGCATTTAAATACCTCATAGCCCTTATAATTAATAGATACCGGTTCTTCAATCACCGATTTATGCGCCGCCAGGTCTTCCCGGGTGAGAAAGCCACCCCTTTCTTCATAGTATTCGACAAGCTCTTCGGCGATATCATTTCGTTCTTTATTACGTCCATAGAAACGGTCGCATGCCGCCTGAATTTTATCTTCACGACTACCAACTGTCATCTGCTCCTCTTCGATCATGCGACGTAGGGTAACAGCAAGTTTGGGGTGCCAGACTTCCGAGCCCTTGTCCAGAAGTGCAAGAGATGCTGCAAGGATATCTTCGAAACTGCATGTACCGTATTGCTGAAGGATGGTCGCACAGGAATCGATAACTGATGGAACTGGAGCCATCTTCATATCACCATCACCGGGAATGCCATTTTCCATATACCAGTCAACAGCATCTTGAGATAGGGGTGCACGGCCCTGCCCGCTAATCGCCTTTACTTCGTCGTTCTTTGCATCATAAATGAGTATCGGGACTTCACCACCAATCGAACATTGAACGTGGTCGGTAATATTTAGTGCGATGATTGTAGCAGCCGTCGCATCTGCTGCATTGCCACCATTTTCCAAAATCCCAATACCCGCTGCAACTGCTTCACTGCCGCCTGCAACTACTATCCCCACATCGCTTACCGCGTTCCAACCCATATCATTTTCATTCGTATCTGACATCATATCCATCCAAGTTTGAGTTCTGATCCACTATATCAGTGCTAAAATAGGAAGCAAATGACAATACTGAATCTTGTTCATAATTAATAAAATACTAATATTATTGAAAAGATTAAAAATGCCTGCAGAGTAAATATTAAAGAAAAATCAGGGATTTATGCTAACAGACGAACATTTAGAAAATCAAATTACCGATGAAGAGCTGGCATTTTTTAATGCCGAGGGATATCTCATTATTAAAAATGTGCTCAATTCTGAGCATATCAAAAAATTGGAAAAGCGCATCGATGCGATTCATCAGGATTTGCTTGATCAAAACTACGATCCGTATACCCAACGTGCTTTAGGGCCAAATGATAATCTTTTCTATCCCAATTTTATTGGCGAAGACCGGCTCTTTCTAAATCTGATAGATCATCCAAAAACTTTCCCGAAGGTTTGGGGCATTTTGGGTCACAATATTTATTCCTACCACTCCCATTTTATTATTACGCCTAAGGAGGATAGCATTCCTGAGGAACCACGCCCTCTTGGTTTTCACCAAGACAGTGGCCGGGTAAATCTAGAAATGGAAGGCGATCCACGCCCGCGACTCTCACTGAAGGTTGCCTATTGGTTGTCAGATATGTCACAACCAGGCCGAGGCAATTTTTATATCGTGCCGGGCAGTCATCTACAAAATGCCTTTCATAATCCCAAGGATGGCACTCTTCCCGAAGGTGCCATACCATTTTGCGCGAATGCAGGAGATGCGGTATTGTTCGATCGCCGGCTCTTTCATTCCCGTTCCCCCAACCCATCGGATATCACCCGCAAGTGTCTGTTTTTTGGCTACAGCTACCGCTGGATCCGCTCCAAGGATGCCTTGGTAATTCCTGAAAAATTCATGGCCGAATCCGATCCCGTGCGCAAACAGCTTCTCGGTTATAGCCCCGAAGCAAATAATCTCTTTCACGGGAATTGCCCGCTGAGATTCTGGATGGACGAAAAAGGAATTAAGTGGAAGTAGTCTTCTAGTAGGCCGGGCTCTCCGAGCCTGTGTGAAAAACACCTTAGTGATCTTGTTTTTAGTTTATTTAAAATCCTATTTCCTTTATGATTTATTATGGAGTATATAAATGAAATTTATTAAAGGTGTACAACGGGATGAGGTGCTGCTTCTT
>JABSQK010000698.1 GCA_013215875.1 Lentisphaeria bacterium | reverse complement strand
GATATATCATTTGCAAATTAATGCAAATAAGGGGGGCAGCATTTTTAATAAAAAACGCTGCTATAAAAAATTAACTAAAACTCCATAACACTAGTCAATTGTCAAAGAACACACCCTCAAAAAAACAAAGTTCTTTTTTTTTAAGGAGCGCTAATAGTAGCTCTTTACGCTTCCTTGTCAAACCATAGAATTGTTTTTTTTGTTTATTTTTTATTCACGTGATTTTTGCTTCATTCTTACATGTATTTTGCAAAAAAAATCAGTGGAGAAATTCTGTGTTTTTGCCGGGTCCATATCGGTGATTTAAGTGATGGTGATAAATTGCTAAGCTAGCGCCTAATTTGGGCGGATTAAATCGCGTATTGATTCAGGAAGTTTTTTCCGTCTGAATGGAAAAATATGTCGGAGAATGATACACCTTTGAGCGGGTGTATCAGGCTGCTATCGGCTGCAAAGTAGACTTATTTAGTTCTATTCTAATAATTTACAGTTTTTTATGATAATCTGGCAAGGCTCTTGCGTTAATTCCATTTAAACAAACTGGAGAGTGTAATGCGAGGCGTTTTTAGTGAATTTATTGGGGCATGTTTAGAGATATGGAAAAGTATAGGTGTTCCCCAAAAAGTTAGTATCCTATTATTTATTTGTGCAACATTCCTGGCTATATCGATGGTCCTGTATTTTGGTTCGCGGCCAAATATGGTGGTGTTGTATTCGAACATGGATTCGGACAGTGCGTCGAAAGTGATGCAGATTGTTGAAAGCGAGGGAATCAAATTTGAGACCCGGGATATGGGAATGACTGTCCTGGTACCACAAAAAAGTGCGAACCGAGTCCGCGCCAAAGTAACCAGTGCCAAAATAAAGTTTAAGGATGGCGTGGACATGGATGTGATTGGCAAAGTGGGAATTACTCGAAACCAGTTCCAGTATTATAAGCGTTTATTAAAGCAGGATGAAATCCGTAAGATGATCATGGATCTTCCTGCCGTGGCAACTGCCCGGGTGGAATTATCTATGCCGAGTTCTAAATCTGTCTTCCAGCGAAAGAAGAATGAAGAGGCCAGCGCGACAATCTTTTTAGAGTTAAATGGTGAAATTTTTCCGCAGCAGATAGATTCTATACGTTATATGGTCTCGTCTGCAGCGAGCATACCAATCGACCATGTAACGGTGGTAGACGATAAGGGGCGTTTGCTTGCCAGGCATAAGAATGGTGATGAGATGGCCAATTCGGATTCACACTATGCGATGCGGGCTAAGTATGAAATGGAATTTGAAAGTAAGATCCGTGCGGTACTTGAGCCCGTTGTGGGTATGAAGGTGGTCCCTAAGGTAACTGTCGATCTTGAATATGAACAAATAGAAAAGGTCGAGGAGAAATATGCTGAAAAAGGAATTAAGATTTCTGAAACCTCTACAGTGGAAGAGAATATCAAAGAGCAGGGAAAGAATTCCGGCGTGGCAGGTACCGGCTCGAATGTAACTGTGAGTGTGAAAGACCAGTCAACAGTAAATACAAACAATGAAAAATCATCTCAGAATACGAAACGTATAAGCGCTGAATATGTGGTGCCAAAAACGGTGATTCAGTCAAAATTATCCGGAACAAAGATTAAGAGTATCAGTGTGGCTGTAACAATTCCCCAAATTGGTGAAACTCCCCGTAGCGCAGAGGACCTTGAAAAACTAAAGAAGCTTGTGATGTCGGCAGTGGGTGCTGTTAGTTCAGTCGAGCGCACGGATACAATCGAAATACTCGAAGAGACGTTTATTGTGGAAGAAGTCGTCACAGCCTCCATACCATTTACGGATACACTTATATATAATATCGAAAAATTTTCCAGTCTGTCTTTTTTCCGTTTTATTGGTGGTTTGTTGATATTACTGATTGTCTTTAAGGTTTTCAAAAAGCAAATGAGTACAGAAGTAACCCGAGTGGAATTTGAAAATGAGGTAATGGCTGAAACACTGAGAACCAGCTCGCGTGGTTCAGGTTCAGAGTTAGATACAGATTCTGAAATACAACGTAAATCCCCATTTGAGATCGTCGAATCTACATCAACAGAAAATCCTCAGTTAATTTCCGGTGCAATACAGAGTTGGCTGAAACGAGATGAAAGTGAAAATAGTTAATGGAAAATCTGTCTACAATAAAAAAAATTGCTGTAATCCTCGCTAGTATAGATCGTGAGATTTCGATTCGTATCCTGCGCACTTTACCACCTAACTATGTGCAGAAAATAACTGCTGAAATACGCATGCTTGGCGAAATCACTCAGGAAATGAGCCGGCAGTCATTTTTTGAAATGGCCGAACAAATCGAAGTGGGTGTAAATCCTGTGGGTGGGGAGGATCTTGCTAGATCGCTCTTGCAGGAAGTGATGGGAGAAGATGATGCAGCGGCCATGCTCTATAATGCACCCGAAGATCGCACGGAAGCATTTGCGGCGATTCGTAAGGTAAACGGTAAAGACCTGGCAAATATATTAAGTAAAGAGCAGCCATCAACCGTGTCCATCATTTTGGCATTTATGCCATCGCGCAAGGCGGGCGAAGTGATGGTGCATTTTGATGAAGATTTTAAAGAAGAAATTGTCACGCGGTTGGCACAACGTCGGCGGGCCGACCCGCAGATTGTAAAAAGTATTGAGCGGATCTTTGTCGACAAGGTAATTTCGCTGATTCACTCGATGAAAGAATCGGATACTGATTATCTTGGTGGTCCACAGTATGTAGCAGAGATGTTCCAATATATGGACCGTGATGAAAGTGACCAGATGATGGAATCGTTGACAGAGATGTCCGGTGAGTTGGCAGATGAAGTGCGCGATTTGATGTTTACGTTTGATGATATTCTCTACATTTCGGATCCTGACATACAGAAAATACTTCGTGAAGTTCCCATGGAAAAGCTTCAAGTTGCTCTGCGTGGTGCATCGACAGAACTTTTCGATAAAATTACGAACAATTTATCGAAGCGTGCGCGTGAGAACCTTGTTGAAGAAATGGACCTTGCTGGAAAAATTAAAAAGAAGGATGTGGAATCTGAGCAACGCAATGTTGTTGCAGCGGTCCGTGCGCTGGAAGCATCAGGTGAGATACAACTGGGAACCGGGGGCGAAGAAGATTCCTATGTTTAGTCAGCACCACACGCAATTTTCAAAAAAAATGCGCTTAGTTAGTAACTCTTCGAATATCGTTATTAATGCCTATGAAGCTGAAGTGAAAGAAAAAAGGACCAAGAGCAAAAACTCGATACAGGTCGATGAACAAATGGATAATGCCTATCGTAAAGGCATATTGGATACGGAACAACAGCTCAGGCCGGAAATAGAACAACTGCAATCAGAGCTTGCTGAACTTAAAGAGAATAATGCTCAAATCAGTGATGAATTCGTTGCGTCCTTCCAGAGCTATTTAACTGCGACAGAAACTGAGCTGCAAAATGAAATAATCGATTTGGCATTTGCCTGTGCTGAGCATATTCTGCAAGAGAACATCGACAGCAGTGAATTTAATTATTTGAGAAATGCCATACATGAATTATCCCATCTGAGTATGGTAAAAATATTTCTTCATCCTGATGATCTCGAAAGAGCCTCATCGATCATCCAGCTTCCAGAGCATATGAGCTTTATTGCCAATCCTAAATTATCCATTGGCGATGTACGAATAGAATCTGAGCGTGGTTTTATGGATGGTAGGCTTTGTACCCGTCTTGAAGAACTTAAAAAAATAATAGAAATAAATAAAGTAAATGTCGATACAAATAAAGCCCAGTAATCTTTCCGGCCTGAAGGACCGTCTCATGAAAGACGTTTCTGAAAATGCCATAGATCATTTCAGACAGGTTGGTCGTATAACCAAACTTGTGGGGCTGACTCTGGAATCTCATGGGCCGAATGCCTCGATAGGTGACCTGGTCAGTATCCATTCGAAGACAACTCAGGAGGATGTCTTTGCAGAAGTGGTTGGTTTTCGAGATAATCGCGTTTTATTGATGCCGTTTGACAGCATAAAAGGAATTGCTTGCGGCGATGATGTAACCCAAGTGAATGAGGGCTTCCGAATCAGTGTGGGTGATCAAATGCTTGGCCGGGTAATCGATGGCCTGGGAAATGCAAT
>JABSQK010000697.1 GCA_013215875.1 Lentisphaeria bacterium | reverse complement strand
TCATTTATTTGATGTGGGTATAGACCAGGCTCCGATTCGTTTGGTACCCAAAAAAGATGGCAGAGACATGACTAACTGTGTGCCTTTGGTTTGTTCGGCTGGAACCTTACTGCTAAAAACAAATTATACCTGGCATAGCGCTTCAGACTATTTGCGAAAGGACGGCGAAAGGCTTAACTTTGGATTTAATTACCAACGTGCCGATCATGTTTGGGAGGGTATACGCTGTTACACAAATTGTGCAACAACCGCACCCGTCTTCCAAAAATTTGTTGGTTCGTTGACTGCCAAAGAGCGAGAACTCATTCGCTTTCCCCCGGTCGGCAACCCCTACTATACGGATCAAACCTTGGCCCTGCTTGAAGCACAATACCCAGGGTGGAATTCTGAGGAATACCGGGCAGCTTTTACATAATTTGTCGAGGAAAATAAATGAACACAGTACGCTGCGAATTGACTAATCCGTCCTGAGCACGCTCCGTCATTGGATATTCTTCGCGTATTCCCCGCTCTCATCAAAGCCTGGATAGCGTTCTTCAAGCTTTACCAAACTTTCTTTTGTATAGTAACGATGCCCCGGTGCTGGAAAACGCAGCATTTCCCGTTGTGTGGGTGTAAGCGAGCAAACCAGTTCTATGAATGTTGGAACATTGCCGAGATCTGTATAATGCTTGAAGCCCTCCCAGACATGATCGGCACGGCCAAAGCTGCCACCCCAGATATAACGTTGTCCGTCTGTTCCTGTAAATACCGAAGCAGAATGCCAGGTGTAATTTGTGAAGATACCGATACTGCCTGCGGGTACATTTAACTTTGTTGCATTTTCGAGGGTTCGGTTTTTTTCACTATGGGGCCAAAGATGCAGGGGTGCATTATCCAGACCCACATCTTCAAGATGCGACCAAAAACCAATCTGTCCAAAAATATGATCATTACATTCCGGCAGTAATGAGTTGTTGATATTGTCGATATGAATTGATCCATCACCGGTAAAATGTGTGCAGCCCGGATAACGCACAAAAGGGGTACCAGAGCGCAGATGAATATGCTCTGTCTGCAAGTATTTTTTAGCGAATGCCACAAATGTATCGTTGGTAATCGCAAAGCGATTGATCCACAAGGATGGGCCAGGCCATGTGGTGAAGGTACAAAGATTCTCCGGCGGATCATCCTTCACTTCAGACCAGGGCTTGAGTACCTTATGCATTTCCTCTACGCCACGTTTGCAGTCCTCTTCATCAAAAAATTTCTCTACTATTACAAAGCCGTTTTCAATCAGCTCGGCCAAATGATCATCAGTCAGTTCTTTCATTTCAAATTCCATTCTTGAATTGTTTTTAGTACTCTATTATGAATTTGAGGCGTTTCAATATCGTGCTCTTTCAATCTCTGTTGATTTTCATGGTCTATCCTATATGGTCATTTCCAAACATTGAAGACTTAAGTTTAAGGATTTGTACTATGAAAGAATCAGAAAAATACCTCTACGACACATTGGGCTATCTCTATATTGAAGATGCCATCCCGCCTGATTTGCTGACTGAAATAAATAAAATGGTCGACCGCTATCAAGAAAATATCAAGCCGGAGGATCAGGCAAATAATACAATTGATACGATCCTGAATAAAGAACCCTTACTTCTAAATCTGATAGACAGTCCCGTTACCCTGCCCTATATCGTGGAAATGGTTGATCAGCCAAGATTGAAATCCACCTGGATCACGATTACCTGGCAGGGACATGGAACAGGGTTTCATTCGAACCACTCTCCAACCTGTACGCATAATCATTATTCCTATAACAATGGAATCTTTAATAATCTATTTCAGGTATTCTATGCACTAGAAGATATTGATGAGGATTGCGGGGCACTGACTATTTTACCCGGCAGCCATAAGTCAAATTTGCCCATACCTGCACATGATGAGATAAAAGACAAGCTCGTAAAAATTCCAATGAAAGCGGGCTCGGTTTTGCTTTTTAGTCACGATATCTACCACGGCTCCTTAAATACTCGTGAAGACTTTGTGCGTCGCGTGCTCGTTTTTACCTACTGCCCTGGTTGTATAGCCAACAGTTATGAAGGAGGCGACACACTCTACGATGACTTACATGCAGCTTCCGCCGAAGGATCCTGGCACCGTTTTCTCTTGCGACGCCCACACGGATTTCAGCTAACAGAACCAAGGCCGAGTCTTTAGATCTGGGTTTGGAGGAACTTATGGTTCGCGCTCGGAGAGAGCCTGTGTGAAAAACACCTTAGTGATCTTGTTTTTAGTTTATTTAAAATCCTATTTCCTTTATGATTTATTATGGAGTATATAAATGAAATTTATTAAAGGTGTACAACGGGATGAGGTGCTGCTTCTTCCCGAATCT
>JABSQK010000696.1 GCA_013215875.1 Lentisphaeria bacterium | reverse complement strand
GATGTAAAAGAACTTTACTATTATCTCGATGCCACACCCACCGCAAGTTACTTAAAAGGTCTATACAAATACCCACAGCAACAATACCCTTATGCGAAAATCCTTGCAGAAAACAAAAAGCGCAATCGCATCGAAAAAGAATATGAATTAACCGATACTGGGCTCTTCGATAATAATGACTATTTCGATGTGCAAGTCGAGTATGCCAAAGCCGCCGCAAACGATATCTGCATTCGTATTACTGTTACAAATAAATCGGCCAAGAGCGCCACCCTGTCAATGCTGCCCACACTGTGGTATCGCAATACCTGGATCTGGGGCTGCTCCCATGAAGGCTGCGGCCTGAAACCAAGCCTCCGTCTCGATGGCGATCAAATCATTGCCGAACATGAAAGCCTCGAAAATTTTTATTTTAGCTACGATAAAGACCCAGATGCCATCCTATTTACTGAGAACGAAACAAATTCAAATAAACTCTTTGGTATTGGGAATTATACCCCGTATCTCAAAGATGCATTTCACGACTACGTCATATCGGATAAAAAAGATGCTGTAAACCCGAATGGACAGGGTACCAAAACTGCCTTGCTTTATAAGATGGAACTTGCGGCCGGCGAATCGCAGCATATTGACATCCGCCTCGCAAATCAACAAACACCCAGAGCGGAACTTTTTGGTGAAAATTTCGAGACGATCCTCAACGACCGCATTAAGGAAGCAGACGTATTCTTCAATGCACGCTGCCATGAAAAATACCCGCACATTGAGCGCCAAACTCACGCAGGCCTTATCTGGAGTAAACAGTTTTATCATTACATTGTAAAAGATTGGCTCGATGGCGATGCCCATCAACCGGATCCACCAGAAGGCCGTTCAGAGGGGCGCAATAAACAATGGGGACATCTCTATAATCGCGATATCATCAGCATGCCCGATAAATGGGAATACCCCTGGTATGCTGCTTGGGATCTCGCCTTTCATATGATTCCCTTTACGCTCACAGATCCACAATTTGCCAAAGAGCAACTGCTGCTCTTTACCCGCGAATGGTACATGCACCCCAATGGACAAATACCCGCATATGAGTTTGCCTTTGGCGATGTAAACCCACCCGTGCATGCCTGGGCTGCCTGGCGGGTCTATAAAATGGCTGCAAAACGCGGCGAGCGCGACCACGTTTTCCTTTCACGCATTTTTCAGAAAATGTTAATCAACTTTACCTGGTGGGTAAATCGCAAAGATCCCCATGGCGACAATGTGTTTGCTGGCGGCTTCCTCGGTATGGACAATATCGGACTCTTCGATCGCTCACAAGACTTGCCACATGGCGGCCAGCTCGAACAAGCAGATGGTACCGCATGGATGGCATTTTACTGCAGCAGTATGCTCAGTATTGCCTTAGAACTAGCCAAGACGAATCCTGCGGCAGAAGATACGGCAAGCAAGTTTTTTGAGCATTTTATTGCCATATCAGATGCCATAAATTCCATTTCTGGCACTGGGCTTTGGGATGAAGAAGAAGGCTTCTATTACGATCAATTAAAAATCGAAGATCAAAAAATTCCACTCAAAGTGCGTTCTCTCGTGGGTCTTATCCCCGTTCTAGCAGTGCTCGTTATTGATGAAGATGAGATGGATAAACTTCCCGGATTTAAAAAACGGGTGGATTGGTTTATAAAATACAGACAGGATCTATCAAAAGATATTTCCTATTTCGAGTCCGACCAAAAACATCGGCGTTTATTGGCCATTCCATCCAAACCACACTTGAAGCGTGTTCTTGCTTACATGCTCGATGAGGATGAATTTTTGTCTGACTACGGTATACGGTCTCTCTCCAAGTATTATAAAGACAATCCTTATACTCTTGATATCCAGGGCGAAACCTATTCAGTCTCCTATGCCCCTGGCGAATCCGAGACCCCCATGTTGTTTGGTGGAAATTCAAATTGGCGCGGACCTATCTGGTTTCCCATTAACTATCTCATTATAGAAGCACTCGAGACCTATTATTATTTCTACAGAGATGATTTTCAGATAGAATGCCCGACAAATTCTGGCAACTTCATGAATCTCAAAGAAGTCGCCACCCTCATTGCCAAACGCCTTATCTCCATATTCGAACTCGAGAAAAACCGCCGTCCACTGAATGGTGATTGCAGTTTATACGAACAAGACGATTGGCAAAACCTCATCTTATTTTACGAGTACTTCAATGGCGATACAGGCGAGGGCATCGGCGCCAGCCATCAAACCGGCTGGACAGCACTCGTCTCAAAACTCATCGAAAAATACAGCGACTAGTACGCTGGGCCTTTTCTTGTCGTTAAGTTACTGTGGGGCGATATTATTATCGCTCATTATCACAGTTGTCTGAGGTGCCCGCATTGAATTTCCCCTCTTTGAAATTAAGTTATTTTTTTCAAAAATTACTTTCATATGGATTAACAATGAGCAAAGCAGATTATATAAGCAAACTTAAAGACCGAAGCCAGCAGAGCCATAAGGGCCTGTTTATTACCGGCCCCGGTGAGATCCAATTACTTGAGGATACACTACCTGAGGAATCATTCACAGACGATTCCATTATCACCTTTTCCCTGGGTAATTGCCGTTGTGCATCCGACCAAAAAGCCATTAAACAATTTCATGAGCATACCCGCATCCCAAAAGATGCCACACAAATAGCGTTGGGGCATGAAACACTGCAGCTTGTAATAAAGACTGCTGAAGACAGCCCGGTTGAAGTTGGTGACATTGTACTTGTTACCCCGGGACATTCTGCTCTACCCATAAACCCCGTAACATTTGAAGAAGATAAAAATGGTATACTGACTGCTCTGGGCTACAGCTACCGCTATCTGGGTGGCTTACGTGAATTTAATATGATTCCTGCTAAAGCGGCCACATTTGTTCGTGACCAAGGCTTTGGCAGTCTCTTTAATAAAACAGCAACGAATAAAGATATCAGCATGCCCAGCTTTGCACATGCAGAACCGTTTGCATGCAATTACGGAACAAACAAATTCATCTTTTTCATCGATGAAGACAATCAGTTTAGCTATGGTGTTCCGCCACGTGCAACACTTGCCTATCTTGGTGGCACAGCCCGCATGGCCATGATAAACCTCACCATCGTTGCCAATGTGCCAGACGATGAACTGCCAAAGGTTATCTATATTACGGGCTCACAATCTAAACTCGATGAACTCGAAGAATTCGACTTGATAAAATCCCTGAAAGCAAAAGGTGTGGAGTTTGTGCTCATCGATCGTAAGGCAGATGACATTATTGAGCAATTACAATCATCTGGTAAGTCAGATGTTATATGGACCAATTTTCCAGCAGCAGAAGTATATGAGCAGGCAACTGCGATCGTTGCACCCGGCGGCAATATTAATAACTATGCCGGCGCATCGGATCCAGACCTTGTACTTACCATGCCCATTGCTACAGCTCCAACATTTGCCAGCCTTGAAGAAGAAGCGACTGCACAGGTTGCTGCGATGCATCACAACGTGCACCCACTCGACGAGAACCATCACTGGGGTCTTGCGAAAGAGCCAGTCGTTGCTTGTCTTGGTTTCGATGAGGAAAAACTGCAAGTCTATAAGGATGCTTGTGGCTGCAAAGTCTATTCAAGTCTCGATGAAGATAGCAATATCGATTTCTCGGATGTCTTCATTGCCGCATCTGGAGACGAAGCAGCCAAACTTTACAGCGATGTCGAACTTCGACTACTGCGCAATGCCGCAGTAAACTTTGTGGCCGGTGCCACAGTAATTGGCATTCGTTCACGATTTAGCCATTACACAAGCCGTCACCAAATTTGTGGTAAAAATGTTCCATGGACGATGACCAATACCTCAGAACCACATGCCGACGATATGGCAATACAGGCCCAAAATCCTATCGACTTCGACTGGATGCTAAAAGGTGTCTGCGGACTGAATGCAACGATAGAGATGATGGACGACGTTCAAGCTACCACACCATTTGGTAGTTTCTTTGTCTATACTGAATTACCCGACCTTCCTTATTTGGCTGTCGATGCAGACGCATTTCGCAAAGAGGGCTTCAATGATGTCGCCGACTTGCTAGAGAAAAATGGCAATTGCTGGTCACGAAAAATCGAAGAAAAACTATATGAAGCTCATGGTTTAACTCATCCGCTTTAATCCCACTTCTTGTATTAAATAGCCTTATTCCTTGGTATTTAATTTAAAAATGGAATAAAATGGCCCGCATTTTGTCTATTTAAATATAAAAATGTCCTTGACAGGTAAAAAATAGGACTTATTCTTCACAGAATTAAAGTAAAGGAGTGGATAAATAATGCCTGATATAAGCGAAAAACCTGTATCCCTGCGGTCAAAAGGGGAAATAAATGAACGTCTAATACGCTCGCTAATTTACCATCAAGGTCCCTTATCACGCATCGAAATTGGTGATATTACCCAAATGTCACCCGCCGCTCTCACAGCCATTTGTGGCGATCTTCTTCAATCCGGAGAAGTTGTTGAGACCGATGAAGTTAAAGCTTCAGGCCGTGGCCGCCGCCGCCGCCCTCTGCGAATCAATTACGAAAATATTGGCTGTATTTCTCTCATATGCGACCCCCATTCCATCGATGCAGCAGTGGTCGACTTAAATGGCGATATAAAATGGCAGAAATCCTACGATACCCCTTTAACACGCGAGGCTTACCAGGAAAACTTGATAAAAGCCTATAAAGATGCGTTGCAAGAAAACACCTTTAAGCCTGGTAATTTACTTGAGATTGGTGTCTCATTACCAGAGATCTACAAGCGCCCTGGCCAACCCATAGAAACCGACCCTTTTTCTGGTATCTATGCAGAAATTGGCGCCGAGAAAATCTTAAAAGAGATTGCTGAGGTACCGGTTTTTGTCGATAAAATTGAAAGCCTGCGAGCCCTCGGCGAAATGGCCTATGGCGCTGGTAAAGGTGCAGAAATGATGATGCTGATTACCTGGGACGAAATCCTCCGTGGCGCCTTGGTCGATAATGGTAGCCTGGTACGTGGTGCCACTGGTGCAGCGATTAAAATTGGCCATTTCTGGGTTGGCGAAACCGACCAGTATTGTTCCTGCGGTCTCAACGGTTGCCTAAATTTGCATATGGCCCCTGAGCGCATTATCGAACAATGGAAGGAAGGGAAGCACAGTGTGAGTAACGATCCTATCGAAGACATAACTGACTATCGCAGGATCATCGAGTTGGCTGGCCAAAGTGATGGTATCGCAGCAGCAGTTCTTGCCAAGGCAGCAGAACTATTGGCCGCCGAAGTTGGCCCATTGGCTACCGTTCTGGTTATCGATCGAATTATTCTCGGTGGTGAATTAGCAGCAGCATCAGATGTCATGCTGCAGCCCTTCCACGCCGCATTAAGAAAATATGTGTCGCATAATGAATATAAGAGGCTTGAAGTCTTGCCTGCGGCTCTTGGACTGGCAGCCGCTCATCGCGGCGTTGCCGCTCAAGCCGCAGAATGGCATTTTGCCCTGCCGCATCACCACACCATGACCTAGCCTGGATAATTCATAAAATCATCTACTGCAATGTCGAATTATTGCAGTAGCAGTCACTTAGAACTGACGATGACTTTGAAGTGCCTCGGCACGCCTACACTCATATCACAGCCCTAAATGCCTGCTACTTTTATACTTAGCCCTTTCGCTACGAGATTTATGAATTAACCAGGCTAGAGTTAATTTTGAATTTTTAGCGGCTATCTAGTGAAGTAGGTCGGGTTCTCCGAACGCGACCATCCCATAGTCGCATCACCACATTTTTTTCTATCAACTATCAACTATGAACTATGAACTATGAACTATGAACTATGAACGATCAACGATCAACGATCAACTATCAACTATGAACTATGAACTATGAACTATGAACGATCAACTATTTAAAAATCACTCAGCAAATACGGAGAAAATATCGAGATCGAGATTGGCTTGTATGGACCGATAGGTTAATTTTTAGCGGCTATCTAGTTGTGCACCCTAGCCATTAATCGTATAAACGTCCTTATAAATAGGGTTACACTTAAACCCTTTTCGTTTTCTTAAATTAATGTCAATATGTTT
>JABSQK010000695.1 GCA_013215875.1 Lentisphaeria bacterium | reverse complement strand
CTGCTCTTCATCGCTGTCTTCTGCTGTTAGCTCGAGTGCTTCAAAACTCCGATAGTAGAAATCATCCGGCACTCCATTACGATTTGTTCCTGGGTATGGTTATTTGTGAAATTCATTATGATAACAAAGCGCTCTTCGAAATTGGGACGGTCACATTGCTGAACAAGTTGGGCATCTTCGAAATCTATTTCGAAAATTGCTTCAATCATTTCAATGTAAACTTCATTTAAGCGACCGTAATCTGTTGCTTTCATCACGTGTCCTCTCTGTCAGCTAATACCCATTTATTGAGTGCTTTGGATACGTCTTCTTTTTTTAATGGCTTTCCGATAAAATCATCCATGCCTGACTTTGTACATTTATCTCTATCTTCATCTGAGGTATTTGCCGTAAGAGCAATGATGGGTATGTGGGTATTTTTATCTTCATTGCGACGAATTTGTGATGAGGTTTGAAAACCATCGAGCTTTGGCATGAGGCAATCCATAAAAATGAGATCGTAGTCCTTTGCACGTAGCTTTTCGAGTACGACTTCACCGTTCTCCGCAATATCGACATTCATACCCATTTTTTCGACCATGCTTTTGGCAACCTTCTGGCCAATCTTATTATCTTCAGCAATGAGAATGTGATAGTCTGATTCGATGATAGATTCGGGGTCCAGAGCTTCAGTCTCTATCAAAGTACCTTGAGTGCTTGTAGATTTTACTTTTTCTTTATTCAGCATTTTTATTTCGTCTGGGTCATCGTTATCCAGACTATTTCCATACGGTATAAGAAGGGTGAAAACAGAGCCAGTTTCGACTTGATTATCGAGGTAAAGATCTCCCTGAATCATTTCAGCGAATTGTGAAGCGACATTTAATCCAAATCCGACACCCTGGTATTTGTTTTTATCGGCGGTGCCATGCGCCTGTGTGAAACAATCCAGCAAGTGTTCAGCCTTCTCATCATCGATGCCTATACCTGTATCGATAACTTTGAACTCCAGTTCCTGGTCGACGAGGACATGCATAGAAAAGGAACCAAATTCGGTGTATTTTAATGCATTTGACAGCAAATTGTCGAGAATGGAATACAGCACATAGGCATCTGTTTGTATCATAGGAATATTTGAGTCTGAAATGATATTGAACTTAAGCCTTTTCTGAGCCGCTAAGGGCTGGTATTTTTTCTTTAATTTTTTGATGATATCTTTTATGTCGACTTCCTCTATATTGATTGAGAATTCCTGATTGCTTAACTGTGATAAACTATGTAAGCAGTTTATTTTATCAGAGATATCATTTGCAGATTCGAGTAGCTGTTCAATGTTTTCAGTGGTATTTTCTGTATCTGATTCCATTAGATATTTTGCTTTGCTGATAATTTCATCCAGTGGGGTGCGAAGCTCGTGGCTCATGCTTTCCATAAAATAATTTTTCGACTGAACCGACATATCGAATTGTTGTTTCATCTCATTAAATTTATCGAGTATTTTGTTATATTGTGCAGCTATATGTCCGACTTCTGTATGGGGGTCGACATAGATATGTTTATCGAAAGTTCCTAGCAAACGGTGTTCTTCGAGTTCGATGAGCAAGTCTCTTAATTCCGTGTGTGCATCATGTTCGGCTACATTGAGCCCAGTGATTTCATCTTTAAGGCTGGCTCGTATAGGAAATTTTTTATTGATAAAGTAAAATATACAGAGTGTCGGTAAAAAGCTAATCGCGGCTACAGCGATAACACCAAAAAGCTGGATGCCGAATTGCTTAAACATGTTGTTTTCTATTCCCAGAGTTTGGTAATCTGCAAAAAGGGCCAGTGCCAAGGTTCCCCAGACACCCGCAAAACAATGAATCGGTATAGCATCTACAGCATCATCTATCCGATGTTTGATGAGCAGGTGTGAGCCGATAAATGCAATCACACTGCCAATGGCAGCAATAAGCATAGCGGTATAGACGCTGATTGCGTTGCATGAAGCTGTGATACTGACAAGTCCTGCCAAAATGCCGTTGAACAAATAAACGATGCGAATCTTTTTGTATTTAATCATCGAACAAATGACGGATGCCACACCGCCTGCAATTGCACCTGCAAGCGTGTTTAAGAGGATGGCAGGTACCTTGTCATTGAAGGCCAGTGTGCTTCCACCATTGAATCCAAACCAACCAAAACAAAGTATGATTACGCCCAAACTTACTAGTGGGAGATTGTGGCCCTCGATGTCTTTCTCGAAACGTTTATATCTCGGGCCAATAATGAGTAGAAGGGCGAGGGCAACCCAGCCTCCAACAGAATGCACCACAGTAGAACCGGCAAAATCCTTAAAACCAATGGACTCGAGGAAGCCCAAATTCTCAGGGTTTAGAATACTGTTCCAGGCCCACTTTGCAGGCAGGGGATAAATAAATGCGGCAGTGATGATCGCGACAAGGATAAATGCATTGAGCTTTAGGCGTTCTGCGACTGCACCCGAAATAATTGTTACCGCGGTCGTACAAAAAACCAATTGGAAAAAGAGTACGGCAATTTGATGTGAACTTAAACTGGCATAATCAATTATGGTAAAACCGATAGCCGAGCCGCTGGAGGCAAATATCCCCAGGCCGATGAGTATGAAAAACAGGCTGCTGAAACAGAGGTCGATGAGATTTTTTGCTGCTACATTAATGGAATTTTTCGATCGAACCAGGCCACTTTCAAGGCAACAGAAACCAGCCTGCATAAAAAATACCAGACAGGCACATATCAGTATCCACATTGTATTGAGTGGCTGGGCTTCCAAGATTGTGTCCTTTTATTCAAAAAAGAACGCAAGATTCATTCCAATCTCGGCCAGTCGTGTCTTAGTCCTTGTCAGGCTGATTATTGAGCCTAATAGAAAATGTGGAACCCTTGCCTAATTCACTATCAACGGTGAGATCATAATTGAGAAGTTTGCAGAGTTTTGATGATATCTTGAGGCCCAGACCAGTACCCTCATAACGTCTGTTGGCACCGACTTCCGCTTGCATAAAGGCATCGAAAATTTTCTGATGTAGATGTTCTGGTATTCCGATGCCCGTATCGATAACATCAATTTGTTCGATTGATGAGCGTGTCTTTTGAAGCTTTATGCTAATTGAACCTTCTTTTGTAAATTTGACTGCATTGCTGATAAGGTTGCTGAGAATTTGCTGCAATTTAGTTTCATCACTATAAAGAATGTTTGCTCCGGGCTGCGCTTCATATTCAATGGCAATATCGCTATTTTTATTGGTGAACTGTTCGATTATTTCTGGAATTAATTTATCGAGGTCAATATCGCTTAAAAATAGATCTGTTTGTCCTGCCTCCACTTTTGAAAGATCGAGTACATCGCTGATTAGGACGAGAAGGTGCTCTGCATTTTTAATTAAGCGCGCTGAGTAATCTATTTGTGAGTCTGTGAGATTTGCTTGTTTATTTTTATTTAATAGTTTACCAAATCCGATAATCGAGTTTAGCGGTGTTCGCAGTTCATGGCTCATTGTTGCAAGAAAAAGACTTTTTGTTCGGTTGGCTTCTTGTGCTTTATCGATGGATTGGATAAGGGTATTTTCTGTGAGTTTTCGTTCAGTTATGTCCATGCAGATCATAATTAGAGCCTGGTTGCCTTGGTAGATACTTTCCTTGACATACATTTCCGCGGGGAATTCTTCGCCATTGCAACGTATTAGATTTAAGAAGAAGTGTTCTGGAATTGGTGTTTGATAGCGTTGATAATTTTCGAAATATTTTCCAATCTTTATTTTATCTTCATCACTGATTAAGTTTGGCGCGTTGGCATTTATTTCATCGAGGCTGTCACATGCCATCATTTTCATCATGGCAGGATTGCCGTACTTAACTTCACCATTTTGATATATGGCAACTGTTTGGGGAAAGAGTTCGACGAGCTCTCTGAATTTCTGTTCACTTTCCTGCAAAGCGATTTCTGTGTGATGGGCATTCGTTATGTCGCGGCCTACAGCCTGGAATTCCTTAAGATCGTTATTCTGATAGATAGCTCGTATCGTCCATGAGAGGTATTTTCTATCTGGTTCAAGTTCTATGGGATGGGTGTAGTTGCGTGTCGGGGTTTGCTCTGAAATTTCTGTCAGGAGTTCCTTGAGGGGGATCGTATCTTCGGCGAATAGGGTGGTTAAGGACTTGTCTTTAAAGTCATCACCGTTGAAAAAACGATTAAAGGTATCATTCGTGAAGGTTAATTTCAGGTCGGGACTAAATCGACATATAAGCTCAGTTTGGTCCTCGACAATCATGCGGTAGCGGTCTTCACTCTCTCTCAATTCAAGTTCCATCTGATTTCGTTTCATGGAATAGATAATGATTTCACTGAGAAAATTAAGCAATGAGAGATCGCCATCTGTCCAATCACGTTCTTCTTTCACCATGTGGTAGCCCATAGAGCCGACAATTTCACCGCGATAAATCATTGGTGTGAGCAAAATGGATTTTACACCATGCTCCTGTAAGAAATCAATTTCTTTAAGTAAATCTTCACTCAACTCTGAGACCCGATCGATTATGACAGGTAGCTTATCTGAAAGTATACTGGCAAAACTTGGCATAGAGTTAGCATCAACTTGCTGATTTGGCTGGATAAAATTTGAAATACCCGGTGTGCACCAGCAACCGGAGCAAATGGCTTTATTGGAATTTGTTTCGTTCAGGAAAATAAAGCAGCGATCTACGCCCATGAATTCCCCAATTAATGATAATACATTGGCTGTGATATCGGCAAAGCCCGTTTCCTGTGCATCGAGGAAGTAGGTGGAGACTTGTGAAATCAACTTCTCGAAGGTGATGTCACCCATGCCTGAATTCAGGTGGGTGATATCCTGCTGGTACCAGGCAATATAATTGGTCTGGTGTTGTGGGTCTTTGATGAGCCGCAGGGAATTTTCCAGGCGTCTGCCAAATCCATCGAGAATAAATGCAATTGATTGATTGTTGTCATCGAGGTGTGATTGAGCAGAGCGTATTTTGGTCATATAGCCCTGGGCCAAAAGGTCGTCAAGATGCACACCGATAATATTCTGTCCTGGTTTCGCAAATTGATTAACAGCCTGATTGTTTGCATAAACAATTGTATAGCTTTCATCAAAAAGTATGGCTGATCCTGTAACTGAATTTAACAGTTCGGATGCAAAATCTAATGACGTGGGATTATTCATAATATGTAGAGGATATTATATGAAAGGTTCAGCAAAAAACAAGTCCTCTTATGCGATGTCGCATTGTATATTATTATGTTTGACCAATTATTTATTTCTTGGGTCTCCCATTATAGAAGGCTTGTTGGGTCGACATCTGCAAATACGCGATATCTTGCTGGCATGCGAAATTTATTAAAGCAGTGTTTGAGGACTTTGCTACAGCTTCCAACTTTATCAGTATTTAATAAAAACTGGTAGTGGTATTCCCCGCGCCTTTTTACGATGGAACAGGGCATTGGATCGATTATTTGGGCAAGATTGCCAATAGAGTGTTTAATGAGAATGGACAAATCATTTATAAGTGTTTGGACTTTTTCTTCATTTGCTCCATGCAGATGAATTTTTATCAGGTGCTTATAGGGCGGAAAACCGAGCATCTCCCTGACTGGAATTTCTTCATCGTAGAGCATTTGATAATTTAGCTGCATTGCTGCTGCGAGAGCAGGGTGGTATGGCGTATAGGTTTGTACAATGACATTTCCGGCCAGCTCGCCTCTGCCAGCCCTCCCGGCAACCTGGACAAGTAATTGGTAGGTGCGTTCACCAGCACGAAAATCCGGCAGATGCAAACTCATATCTGCCATAATAACGCCAACCAGTGTGACATTTGGAAAATGCAGTCCTTTGGCGATCATTTGTGTACCGACAAGTATATCGACACTGCCGGCGCGGAATGCTCCCAATGCTTCCGTATAGGAATCTTTCCGGGTCATCGTATCTGAATCCATGCGCAATATACGTGCGCCGGGCAAGGCACCGCGCAGAGACGCTTCGACTTTTTCTGTACCGATGCCACCATAGCGAATGTTTGAGTCCGAGCAGGCAGGGCAGTTCGTATACGCTTTACGGACATCACCGCAAATATGACAAGCCAGCATTTCTTTTTTCTGGTGGTAGGTGAATTTTTGAGTACAGCTATCGCATTCTGCAACAAAGCCGCACTGCATGCACTGCATCTGCGTCGCATAACCACGGCGATTGAGAAAAAGCATGACTTGCTCTTTTTTCTCAACACAAAT
>JABSQK010000694.1 GCA_013215875.1 Lentisphaeria bacterium | reverse complement strand
GAAGATACCACAAACAACCATTATCCATTGTGGCATCATCGAGTGCAACCCAAATAGAAATGGCATGCCGTGATGAAAAAGACCAGTAGGGATTGTCCAGATGAAATGCTGTAGGGTTTCCCCATGGCTTTTTTTGGAGTGTCTGATCATGCCAGACACGCATCCCATCCACACCCTCAAGTTCGCAGAGAAATTTGCCCATTTGTTCGCAGATGAAAAAATCTTTTATAAAATCATTTATGCGCCAGAGATTCAAACGCTGAAGAAATACCTGGCTGTAATAGGATTTCTCATCATCGACACTTTCTTCGCGAAATGTTTCATCTTTATCTGAGCGACTGTTTAATACAGAATTACCCATGGAATCTACAGACTCTGTGACGGCATCGCGCATTTTTTCCAACTCATCTGCATTCAAAAAATTTTCAATTTTTATAAAACCATTTTCCTGGTAAGATTCTATCTGTTCGGCTGTAAGATCAGTATTCATTTTCTATCCTCTATAGTTGTATTCATCTTAATAGACACAATATTAGCTGTATTAATAATAAATACTTGGACTATATAGCACAAAATGTCAGAATATTTTAGACTAAAGCGAAAAACGAATAAAGCTGAGTTATCCAAGCTGGGATTTTCTGTCGATTATTTTCCTAATTATGTGCAGCGGGAATTGGACATGCACAGCCTGGATATAGTTCTATTTTCTGTTTTTCTGGAGGGAGATGCGACGCATCATATTGATGACATGAGATTTGATGAGAGTGGCGGTTCCATTGGTATTACCCATTATGGCAAGCAGCACTCGATAATAACCGGAACTTCAGGAATAGAAATAGCCAATATTTATGTGGATCTGGAACGTCATCCTCTGCCACAATTACCTTCTGATTTGGAATCTGTCTTGCCACTATTTCTTCCACTTCACCCAAACTTTGGCAATCGCTTGAATCAAATTGTCCGGTTTCGATTTGAAGACAAAGCTGTACTAAAGCAACTTGTCCTTGAGCTTTATCATGAATTACAAAATAAGGCTCCAGCCTATGAAATAATCGCCACAAATCTATTTCAACATTTTCTAATCCAATGTTGCCGAGAGGTATTACGGGAAGGGGTGCTTGTCTCTGATATCAAGATGCGATCTGCAAATCGGAATTTGGAAGAGCTGCGACAATACCTGGACCACAACTATGCCAAAGAACTTTGTCTCGATGATCTTGCTGAACGCTGTGGGCTAAGCGGAAATTACTTATGCCGTCAGTTTAAACGCTACACGGGAAAAACAGTTTTTGATTATATACTCGACCGCCGTATACAAGCAGCAATGTTGGCTCTTCGAAAGAGTGATATGAAAATAGCCAGTGTATCCAGTGACTGTGGATTTAATGATCTCTCATATTTTAATCGCAGCTTTAAAAAACGATTGAATTGTTCGCCAAGAGAATACCGCCAGCGCTTCCTCTAGATCAAAGAAATCTTTTAAACCAGGCCAGTGAATCGTCCCAGCTTTGTTCGGTAAATTCATGCGAGGTCTCTGGATAGAGATTTACCGCGAGTTTTTCTTTGCACTCTTTATAGTAATCTTGGATTAAAGCTAAGCGAAATCGCACGGCTGCATCACCTGGCACCTGGCAATCATCTGCACCATTTTGAAAACTGATGGGTGGGCAATGTGCATAATTATCGAGATGGGTAATCGGGTTGTACGCATCATATAGTGCCTGTGCTGTTTCATCTGCCTCGCCTGGGGGTTCAAAAGACAGTGGGCGCATCCAGTCTGGAGTAGAGATTCCTGCCGCGACAGCTTTTATGCGGGTATCGAGTCCTGCCGCGAGCACTGAAATATCACCGCCCATAGATATGCCGCCGATACCAACAGTCGTGATAGCCAGGTTTTGTTCAGCCCAGTTAAT
>JABSQK010000693.1 GCA_013215875.1 Lentisphaeria bacterium | reverse complement strand
TGTAATGATATACTGGCTGTGTTTATGGTGCGCACTTGGATTAATAAACGAGCCAATATCATGTAAGAGTGCAGAGACTTCCAGGATGAGGCGGGCATGGGAATCGAGCCCGTGTTCATTTTGCAGTTCGTCGAAAAGCTTCAAACAGATCCAGGCCACCTGTTTGATATGTCCCTTGTCGGAATGATACTTTTTTGCCAGATTCTGCGCTGAGGTAATGACCTGTTCATTGTAGGCAATATCTGCGTTGTCATCAGAGAGGTGGATGTATTCATACAAAACCCCTTCACGAATACTGACATTTGGCACGATGAGTTCTTTTGCGCCGCTTTGTTCAAAGATAAGCCAATAGACCAACAAGGCAGTGAGCAGCGGTTCTGCATCACTATAACTGATATCCATAGTCGTGACAATGTCATCGATACTCAGGTTACTGAGTTTATCGATCGCTTTTTTAAATTCACTGGCTTTTAATATGTGATGATTCTTTGAGGCTTTTGTGCCAAATTTGCGAGCCACCAGGCGAGCATCTCCGCCAACAGCAATAAATTTCGATATGCGCTTGAGCGGCTGCTCACTGGTTAAGATTTCAATGGGCCCGCGCAGGCGTTCTTCCATAAAGCGTTTTATGTCCGCACCCGACATGCTCGAATGGAGCATTTTTTCGAGTCGGATCGTTCCGAGGTTTAAAGTATGGGAAGCGACCATTTGCCCCTTGTTTAAAAGCATTACCTCCGTACTGCCTCCACCCACTTCCATGATGATGGCATTGCTGCGATTAAAGGATTTTATCTCATTAAATATCGCATGCTGCACAGCATAATAAGTGAGCTGGTTTGCTTCCACACCCTCAATGATGCGAATTTCAATGCCTGTGTGCAAGGATACCCGGTCGAGAAATGTATCGCGATTCAAAGCTTCTCGCAGGGCACTGGTGCCTATCGCCTTAATTTCCAATATGGGGTAAGGCTCGAGCATCTCCTTAAACATATCAAGTATCTTGAGTACACTCAGTAATGTCTTACGGCTGATACGACCACTGTCAAATACATCGACACCAAGGTCCACCGGGCGCTCGGCGCTGTCAAGAATGCGCCAGTCATCCGCATGCAATTCTGCAACCATCATGCGAATCGCACTGGAGCCAATATCGATGACTGCAATGATCTCCGTATCTTTTACTTTTTTCTTCTTTGATTTACCCATGCTGCACTACCGGTTCCATTTGAAATTTTCAGCTCTTAACACTAGTTAATAATCTGCTAACATAAATCCCTTAACCATCTAATAAGTACGAAGCAAATCTAGCACAAATATGGCATTTCTCCAGCCTCAATTTTGCGATGACAGACCTTCATGCATCTATATTGAAACTCCGTGTTAGGTGCATTAGGGTAGGGTATGGATAATAAACAAACATTCAGGTCCTTGCAACATATCGTAAGCATGAGTCTATGGCTCATCGTCGGGGGTGCATTTATAACGATCGCTATACGAAAATACGATGATCCAAAGATGGGCTGGCTGGCACTAATTTTTGGCGTCGTTGGTCTCATCATTTTATCATTCACGACGTACCGGGACATTATTACATTCGATACATCGACACGGGAAATAGTCTCGTGTTCCTGTTTAGTATGCTTTCCTTTTTTGAAAAAAACGATAATAATGAACGACTCCAGCATACTTACATTGCACTACGAAGTCTCTTCCACTGGTGGCGGGCCTTCAGCCAAAGGGCTGGTACTCACTGCTACTGGCTTAGTAAAAAATAGCGCTGGCGAAATGGAACAGGGACAGGCCGATCTGTTTGTGGAATACGATGACAAAAAGGAACTGCTGCTTAGGGAGTTTAGCAAAGTACTTGCCACCGAATTAAAGCTTGATGTCACGGACGATAATTCCGTCGAATACACATCCGGGTGGTATAGAAGCTAGGATGCCTGTTAGTACTCTTTACGACTTAAGCCCTGGGCAGATATATAGTGCACTGTTTATTTTAGGATTGTTGGCATGGTTGCTTAGTACGCTTGCTGCCGGCGGCGGGGCGATCATGTTTATTCCTCTGGCGAGTTTTCTAATTCCTGTGAAATCAGTCGTTCCGACAATCAGTATTGCAGCGACCATTTCCGGCGTGCAACGAGTCTGGCTTTATCGCACAAAGATTAATTGGAAAATCATTTCCTGGTTGATGCCTGGTATTATTACGGGTTCGATTCTGGGGGCTTATCTTTTTGCGCAGATTGAAGCGGACTGGTTGATGCTGGTGATTGCCCTGTTTCTTATCGTGAATGTTTCACACCATTATCTCAGTAAGAAAAAATACAGCTTCAAGATGCGTGTGGAATATTTTCTACCCGCCGGGTTTATTACCGCAATTCTCTCCGGCATCGTCGGTGCTGCCGGGCCAGTATTAAATCCCTTTTATTTGAATTACGATGTTGTGAAAGAAGAAATGATTGGCACCAAAGCTTTTAGTTCCCTGGTCATGCAAATCGTAAAAATAGTTGCCTATGGCTGCTTCGCATCAATTTCGCAAGAGATTCTTATCTATGGGCTCACGGTAGGTGCCGGGGCGCTCTTTGGTAATTATGTCGGCAAGAAACTACTCAAGAAATTATCGGATAAACGCTTCAAAGATTTTGTAAATATCATGCTGCTTATCACTGCCGCACTCATCATTTATAAATTTGCGGTAAAGTAGGTCGGGGTCTCCGAACGCGACCAGGTACTGCGGCTTTTTGTAATCTTTGGAACGGCAACGCCGTGTTTTATAATAGCCCGGTATGTAATGCCGGGACAAACGACCTAGAAATTCCCCAGCTCTGAAGGAGTGTTTTATATTAAATCGCTCCTTCAGAGCTGGACCATTGAGGATTGTTTATACCTGGGGTTGCACCCACAGGCTACGATAAAGCAGTCCGTTGGACTTCAGCTTGTTTGTCAAAAAGAGATAAAAATCCAGCCTCTGGGGCAATGTTCAAAAGATTAACTATTACTTGGCAATGGAGTCTATAAGAGTATAGTTCGGGCTGTTTTACACACTAAATACTGAGACTTTTTAAGGAATACTATGTCATTATCTGAACAGGAAATTATCCGCCGTGAATCGTTGAACAAAATCATCGAATTGGGAATCGATCCCTATCCCGCCGCACTATTTGAAATTACCCATAAATCATCTGAGATCCTTGCTGAGTACAGCGATGATAAAGCAGACGCGTTCAAAGAGATCTCCATTGCCGGACGCATTATGATGCGTCGTATCATGGGCAAAGCTTCTTTTGTGGAACTGCAGGATGCCCATGGGCGCATACAGCTCTACGTCAGTCGCGATGAAATTTGCGAAGGTGAAGACAAGACGATGTACAATACCGTCTTTAAGAAACTGCTGGACATTGGTGATTTTGTCGGTATCAAAGGCTATGTGTTCACAACCAAGACAGGCCAAACCACCATTCATGTAAAAGAACTATCTGTTCTAAGCAAATCCCTGCGCCCTTTACCCATCGTCCGTGAAAAGGATGGCGAAACATTTGATGCCTTTGCCAATCCAGAGTTACGCTACCGTCAACGCTATGTCGACCTGATCGTAAACCCGCGGGCCCACGAAATTTTTATTCAACGCTCACAAATTATTCAAAGCATGCGCAGCTTTATGACAGCTGATGGCTACCTCGAAGTGGAAACACCGGTTCTCCAGCCCATTTATGGTGGCGCCGCAGCACGACCATTTACCACCGAGCACAACAGTCTCGATATGACACTTTATCTGCGCATCAGCAATGAGCTTTATCTCAAACGTCTAATCGTTGGCGGT
>JABSQK010000692.1 GCA_013215875.1 Lentisphaeria bacterium | reverse complement strand
TATTGAGCGTCAATATACTGGTTACGCAATTTTCATACAGTCGAAAGCAACCCTGGATGAACGCAGCAAGGATTTTCGTAAGAAAGGAGAGCGCCCACGGGCCTGGTTCTGGGAAGTTTTATTCCGGTACAAATCCATTTACGCTGATGTTGCTATGGCTGCGATATTGATAAATTGCCTGGCGATTGCGCAACCGCTTTTTGTTATGAATATTTATGACCGGGTGGTGCCAAACAAAGCACAAGAAACCCTGTGGGTTCTAACAGTGGGTGTGTTGATTGCCTTCTTCTTCGACTGGTTGCTTAAACTTTTGCGAGCCTACTTTATTGACCTCGCAGGAAAACGCACAGACATCATTCTTTCGAGTAAAATCTTCGAAAAGATTATGAATATAAAGATGGAGGCGAAGCCGCGTTCTGCAGGTACCTTCGCGAGCATGGTGAAAGATTTTGAATCCGTGCGCGACTTTTTTACATCTGCAACCATGACAAGCATCATCGATATTCCATTTACCTGTCTGTTTATTGTTATCGTCTTTTTTCTTGGTGGTGAACTCGCATTGATCATTATCATTTCTGCAGTTCTTATCATTTTGATTAATCTGCTTGTGCAACCCGCTTAAAAAAAAGCATTGCATGCAAACCTTGAAGAGTCCTCACAGAAACACGTCCTGTTGATTGAAAGTATTACCGGACTGGAGCAAGTGAAGGCAATGGTTGCCCAGTCCACATTGCAATCCCGCTGGGAAAAGATCACCGGGATGTTAGCCCAAAGCGGTATGAAGTCGCGTTTTATTTCATCCTTTGCTCTTTATTCCACTGCTCTTATTCAGCAGCTTACCACCGTGGCTCTTGTCTTTGCAGGTGTTTATCTGATCTTTGAAGGTCAGCTCTCTTTGGGTGGACTGATAGCCACAATTATGCTGAGCAGTCGGGCAATTGCTCCTCTTGGCCAGGTCGCTTCTATTGCCGCACGCTACCAGTCGACGATGATGTCATTGGACAGTATCGACAATCTGATGCGATCGCCTGTGGAAAGACAGGATGATAAGAACAGTATATTCCAGCCTGCTATTTTAGGCGACATTGAATTTCAGGAAGTGACATTTACCTATCCGGATCATAACAAGCCTGCCTTAAACAAAGTATCCTTCAAAATCAAAGCGGGAGAAAAAGTTGCTATCATCGGTAAGATTGGCAGTGGAAAAAGTACCATTCAAAAATTATTGATGGCCCTTTATACCCCGCAAGACGGTAAAATATTAATTGACGGAGTGGATCATAATCAGATAGATGTAGTAGACTTGCGCAGCAACATGGGGTACATCCCGCAGGATGCAAACTTATTTTATGGTACTATTCGTGAAAACATACTTCTTGGTGCACCCAACATCAGCGAGGAGCAGCTTCATCGCGCCCTCGAAACCTCGGGTCTTTCAAAAATGATTAACAATGAATCAATGGGTATCGATTTACCTGTAGGCGAGCAAGGACGTTTCCTATCAGGTGGCCAGCGTCAGATGGTTTCCGCCGCCCGAGGCATTGCAAATGATACACCGATTTACTTATTTGATGAACCGACAACTTCATTGGATACCAGCAGCGAAGCCGAGTTTCTAAGACGTGTTCAACCAATGCTGGAACCAAAAACCTTAATACTGGTCACTCATAAAATGCATTTACTTACACTCGTAGACCGGGTGATTGTAATGGATAATGGCAAGATTATTCTGGATGGAGCAAAAGAGCAAATTCTGAATCAACTCAGCCCAAAAACTGAAAACAGTAAAAAAACTGAAAACAGTGATAACGGTGAAATGACTGCGACCTTTATCAATCCAGTTACAAAAGCACAAAGCCGGCGTAGCAAACGAACCATAGAGGTGAAAAAATGAAATTTTTCAAGAAGAATGAGATACTGCCCGAAGATGAAATTTTTCTAACCGATTTAAGCTCTGCTGTGATGAAAAATTCCCATCCCATGGCCCGTCTTGTTTTACTTGTGATCATCTTATTTTCACTCATTCTTGTCACCTGGTCAAACTGGGCAACCGTCGAACAAGTCACCCGTGGTGAAGCAACTGTTGTGACCTCAAGTCATATACAAACCATACAAAACCTTGAAGGTGGGATTTTATCGAAAATGAATGTTCGAGAAGGGGACATAGTGGAAAAAGGTGAGGTTTTATTGACCATTGAGAACTCGAGTTTTAAGGCAAGCCTGCTTGAAAAGCGCTCGCGTTCATTTGCTCTTGAGGTATCACTCGCACGGCTGAAAGCAGAAGTAAATGATACAGATTTCACTACAGATAAGCTGAAACACATTCCTGCTGTATTGCTAAAGAATGAAATGCTCGTTTATAAGTCACGTAAAACTTCCATGGACAACCAGATACGTTCTCTTGACAAAACGATTGCTCAAATAGATAAGGAGTTGGTCGACCACGGGTCAGCGATTATCCGCTTAAATGCGGAGGCAGAAAACAAAGCCCCCGATTTTAAAAATATTCTCAGCACAAAAAATAAGGCCCTTGTGAAATTTGAAATTGCTCTATATACTAAGCGTAAGAAATCCCTGGAAACAAAATTACGCTATCTGGATAAAAATCTTAAGTCCCAGGAAACTGAGTTCAAATTAACTCGCGACCTGGTCAAATCGGGCGCTGTTTCCAAAGTGGAAAGTATGCGTATTGAGCGAACTGTTGTCGAATTAAGAAGTCGCATCGAAAATACTGACAATGACTTTCGTGAAAAAGCCGCGTTGGAATCTCGCAGCCGGCAATCTGAGAAATTGAAATTGGAGCGCATGAAAATCGAAGCCGAAGGGCGCTTTTTAGAGTTTCAAAATAAATTTATTATGAATACGATGATTGAATTACGCAAGGCGGAAACAGATTTGGGCAGTTTACGTGAAACGATGAAGGCGCTTCAAGACAAGGTAAACCGGTCTATCGTAAGGTCCCCTGTTTATGGTACGATAAAAGATATACATATTACCACTTTGGGAGCAGTGATTGAATCCGGCGAAGATCTCATCGACATTGTACCTCTTGATGATACCTTGCTCATAGAAGCAAAAATACGTCCCTCAGACATTGCTTTTATCAGTCCAAAGCAAAAAGCTGTGATAAAACTCACTGCCTACGATTTCAGCATTTACGGTGGACTGGAAGGCATCGTGGAACATATCAGCTCAGATACCTTCGAAGACAATCAACAACAGCAATATTATAAAGTACTGGTGCGCACCACTAATAATCAATTGAGAGATACAGATACATCTGAAGATCTGGAAATTTTACCAGGTATGACTGCCACAGTGGAAATTGTAAATGGTAAAAAAACAGTCATGCATTACCTAGCCAAGCCGTTTATTAAATCGAAAGATAAAGCATTTACAGAACGCTAACTTTAGTCGTTCATTTTTTATTCCCGTGATCGATTTTATTTACAGGCTTTGATTCCTTGATAGACTTTGTATTTAAATTGTCCAATTCAGTTTCCATGAGGGCAGATTCGGTTTCATATGAGGACGGTTCAGCAATCTTGGTATCGGGCAATTTCAGTACTATTGCCGGTCGATCAGATTTATAGAGTCCGTCTATTTCCGCTTTAGAAGCAAGAGCAATGGTACGCTTCTCGCGGTCGAATATATAAAGTTCTTTTCCGTCGGAAATCAGTTGCTCTTCACGCAGATATTTAGGAACTAAATCTGAGAGTTTTTTTGGCAAAGTCTTATGCTTCAACTCATAACGCACAAGCTGATCATATACTGTCTGTAAATCACTTGCGCGCTGCTCAAAGTGAACACGATCTTTTTTAGAAACGACATAGTTCAAGCACAGCACTGCTGCAACAATAACAGGGGATACAAAAATAATAAAGATTATACGGTTTTTCATTTCCATTCCAAGTTTCTGCAACTTACATTGTAAATAAAGTTTGGCAACAACAATCGCTGTTCATTCATAGACCTACTGCTAACGCGAATTGCTTCATTATCAACACTTCAGGTTCTCATCACGATATTAATGAATTAATCAGGCTAGAAAATTTGATGTTGTGCTGACTTTTCTAGGTGCGTCAATGTGATGATTCTAAGTCTCTTAATCCTCGCGATAACGATCATCAAATTTTGCTGTTTTAATACCATGGTGAAATATGAGAAATCCAATCAGGGTCCAGATAGCTATTATGCTTGTTTTCCAAAAACAATCAAACCAGTCTTCATAGGGTTTGCCAATCTGTACCTCGGAAGGGGCATTGCTATTTAAATAACAAGCAAGTTTCTGTTCGGGTTGATAAAATCGCTTGAGAAAATCTTCAGCAATCTTTTTTGACGTATAGTCATCGTCTTCTTTTTGATGTGATGTAAAATCGGCGCCTTTCCATTTGTAGGAATAGTCGAACTCTATTTTAAAACCGGATGGTTTTCGTTTAATATCCGAGGAGATAATGACTGCATCTGCCCGTTGCCAGTGGCGCATCTCAAAGCTAGTGTAGATTTCCATGACTGCATAGGCCAGCGGGACGATGCCCGTAATAAAAAAGATTAGTCCCAGTAACATGATTGGCCATTCGCCAGTCTTTTCCTCTTTGCCCTTCTTGGCCATGATTACTCCATCGAAATTAATTACGCTCAAGATAAATAGTAAACAAGCAAATACCAGCATGCCAGGAGCTAAATTATTGAGAATTTCTTCAGTTTTTTTTAGGCTTCACATGTGGAATAAAAATTAAGGCAATGCCAGCAGCAACGCCGATTCCTCCGCAAATAATGAAAACGTTGGAAACGGAAACTTTGAAATGATGTAGTAGTATTGTATGAAAAATACCGACAAGAAAAGTCATAGTTAACATACCACTTGTCATTATCGCTACAGCTGCCGTACGTTTCCCCTCTCCCATCGCTTCTGCAAATGCAACTGAATTACTACACCAGTTTAAGACATAGACAAAATTGTAAAATAAAAAAATAGCAAGTACTGTGTTAATATTTTCAACCATACCCATTAACAGAATGGACAAGGCAACAAGAGACAAACCGATTCCCCAGCGTGTTTTTGGCCGCACCCACTCAAACATAATACCTATGGTAAAAGCACCGAGAACAGAGGCCAGACGTGTATAGCCTACGATATTACCAATATAGGCTTCATCCACATTAAATTTCTCATATAGATTTGGCAGTAATGAATTTGCCGTATGATAAATTAGCGGTTCAAACATTCCCAATAAGAAGAGAAAGAAAAGTCCAGGTCTTAATAGTTCCCGCCAGTTTTCCTTAATGACCTGGAACAGATCTTCGTCTTTGGTATTTTGTAATTCCCTTTGTACTTTGGCACTTGTAAAGTAAAAACAAAATCCAACGAGTAGCATGATAATTCCACAAACAGAGAATACGTGATTATAGTCGAATTGTTTGATACCCTCACCCATATCAACAATAATTACAGCACCAAGAATACTCAAAATAGCGACCGATATCGATACACATTGGCCCGGCCGATCTCCAGAAATTCCTAAGATCATGCTGTGATAAGCAGTACTTGACAGGCCAGTGGCAATACCAATAAAGACCATAAACCCGACAATGATGAATAAATTTTGTGTATATGCTAATCCTATATAGCCAATTCCCATGACCATGTATGATATAAGCATGAGTTGTCGTATACCGATCTTTGGGGCGATCCAACCACTGGCAAGACAACCGGCTGCATTAAAGCCAATATAGATTGTCGAGCACATGACCCAGCTTTCAGCTGGGTGCCCCAGTTCCTTAGTAATATATAAATTTACAAAGGTGAGTACACCAAACCAGCCGAGATTTAGGGCAAAGGAAAAAGGCAGGGCTATACGTAAAATATTCACCCATGGAATTTTCGACTTCTTTACTGCCGCCTCTACTTCCTCTGCCATATTGGTTTCTACTTGAGTTTAACTTTTACCGCTTTGCCGCTTTTACCGGAGTCTTCTATGGCCAGGCAATAAGCTAGCGCATGGCGCCCGACTTCACCAGGAACCGGTGTGGATGCTTTGCCATTGATTGCATCGACAAAGCATTGATGCGATGTGGGCACTTTCTTAGCTTTGACTATTTTTGCCTTTTTGCCGGTAAGAACAAGCTGTATTCCCGGCTTATCATCGCCCATGAAAATACTGCCTTTCGTTCCGTAGATTTCCGTGGAGCCTGCACCTACTGGTAGCGTCCAGCTCAATTCCAGAACACCGGTTGCACCACTTTCAAAATCGAAAAGCGTTGTCACATTATCTGGTACATCATTTCCTTTGATTCGTGTTTTATTGAGCGCATATACAGTCTTTGCTTTGCCACAGCACCAGCCCATATAGTCGGCCAGATGCACAGCAATATCCATAATCAGGCCGCCACGAAATTTGCTTTGGACAAACCATTTTGCCCCCGGTGACCAGCCTTTGTCCGGCGAATTTGCACCGGCACGAATGCAGCGCATATGAATAATATCGCCGATGGTTCCTGCATCGATCAACTCTTTTACTTTTACATGGGGCGGATCGTAACGGAATGATTGATTTACCTGTAAGATTTTTTTGCGTTTCTTTGCTTCACGAATCATGGCATCTGCTTCGGTGAAAGATACAGCCATTGGCTTTTCGACCAGCACATGAATGCCAGACTTGAGTGCCTGTATTGTCAGGGGTGCGTGAAAGGTATTTGGGGTGCTTATAACAACCGCATCGATACCGGACGCGAGCAGCTCATCCACTGTTTTATAAATTGTTGCATTTAAGCCGTGGTCTTTATTCAAAGCTTTTGCAGCTTTTAGATTGAGATCTGTAATACCTGTAACAGTTACTTTTCCTGGCATTGCCGCAAAGGCGGGTGCATGAGAGACTTGGGTGATTTTTCCACAGCCAATAAGGCCTACTTTAATTCTTGCCATTATAATTCCTTTGATAATTTGAGTGAATTTAATCTATTTTTCTTTGTTAATTTGGTTCGTTCTCTATGCGTGTAAACCAGCCCACATCGTATTTTGGGTTATTGGTAAGGAAACGCCACATGCGAGTTCTGTTGAATTGTTCGATCCTGTTCTCTTGGCCATACCAGAGCTGTGGTTTAAATAAATACTTGCCTACGTCCGTATCCTTCAGGTCATCAGTATTCCATAGTAGCTGTTGTTTGACAGTGGGGTTTAAGCGTAGTTTGAACATATAACGCAAGACATCCGTATGATTGGGCTGGGCCCCATGCCAGAGATTGTGATGCCAGAAAAGCACCGTTCCAGCTTTGCAAACGACCTGATACATGCCTTTGACTTGTTGATAGCGTGCAATGACACTTTCATGCACGCGTCTAAAATGACTGCCTGGCAAAAAACGTGTGCCGCCCATCTCCAGTGGTACATCTTGGACAAAGAAGGATATTTGTATATCGAAGGCATCTTCACGCATATCGATTTCGGCATCCTGATGCAAGAATTGAGCGTGTGGTGAATTTCCAGCCCTCTTGTGCACCGCACAATGATCGTAGAGTGGATCTGGACCCACGAGGCTTTCAATCGCACCCATGACTTTGGGATGGTAGATCATCCGACGAACAGGATGTTCATCAGGCCATACACGTGAGAGGGGTTTATTCAATCCCCCTTTAGATCCGGGGCCATCTGTTTCAAATTGCTCGATTACTTCATTGCATAAATCTTTTGGGATCACTTCATCGAGTCGAACAAATCCTTGGTTGACAAACTCGGCCATTTGTTCAGTATTTAGCAGGTCTTCTTTAGTCATCACAGTCCTCAATTTGTTCGAGTATGAATTCAAATTCCAGATAGTTCGTATGGTATTCCTGCCCTGGCACATCCACACTTAGGGTTGGCAATTGAATGACACGCCAACCATCCTTCATGGCATCAAGTGCTGATTCGTATGGTGGTTCTGTTTCGATTTCCGCTGGTGGTTTTTCTTTACCGGTGCCATCGTATAGTGACCAGCCGATCGTTTTAGAATCGGGTGTACTATTACTGAGGTAAAGAAATAGCAGTTTCTGTCGCTTCATCGAATGCCCTTTTGGCACTATAATACTTGATCGATTTTACATAGCAATCCGTTGCAGTTAATTAACTGCTAATTTAAAACCAGTAATTTTGAAAGGCTGCGATACTTGTACAGAATATTAGTACAAGAATTATTAATTTAAGGTGTAGTGGAAGTTTTCTCATTGCTAAGGCTGCTGGAATCATCATAAATGGTTGCATAAAGAGCCAGACACGGACCGTTTCACACCTCAATAATCCAGTGACTGTGGTGACCAGTATTTGCCCTACAAACAGCGCACATAAAAGAACCGTTTTTTTGTGACGAAGCCGTGGGACCAGTAGAAAGATTAAGACAAGAATGGCTATGACAAACGAACTTCCCAGGGCAAAATCTACGAGGTCGTATGGTATGGTATTTGGGTAGGGTCTGTTTAACATCTCTTGGAATTCACTTTCTTTTTTAAGCGCTGTAGTAAAGCATTGTACGATACTAAAGCTAAAGAGGATTTTCATTAAGAGAAAAAGTGTTGAAAAGCAGGCGGCAGAAATAAGAGATTGTTTGACAAACTGTTTTTTCTTATCCACATAAAAGAATCCTGCAGTGACGAAAATAAAACCGAGTACTAACAAGGCAAATGTGCACATAACAGAGATGAATAAAAGGGAAGCAAAGAGCAAGGAGTAGCGCCAGTCATTCTTTTTTATAGCGAGAATCCAGGCTGACAACATCGTGCATGCCAGGATGGGATATAATGTATCGAAAACCGGAGTGAGTTGTGTCAGTGCAGGAGACATACTAAAAATGGCTGCGGCTGTAATTGCGGTTTTATCTCCCAGCGAACACACTTTTGCCAAGGTGAAAAGAGCGCGTATGGATAGTGATGAAATTATGAGAATAAAGAGTGCCGATATGAGTGCGGCGCTGCTCTTTTCTTCGAATAGTGATATGAAGAACATGTAAAACAAAATCATTCCAGGCCCTTTATTTACCGAGTGTCCTTTCATTTCATTCGTCTGGTATTTTTCATAGTTTTTAAGCAGATCTAGTGGCCCATCCGGGATATACGCATCATTAAATTGACTGTTATAGTGAATATTAATTGTCTTGTATATAAGGCGATTATTTAAGTTCGTAATGGAAAAGCTTTGTGGTGGTGTTCCCACCGATATGATCTGCATATAGATATTGGCAATTAAAAAACAGCTTAAGGCAATTTTGATATTGCGCTTTTTTTCATATACGAGATATCCCGCTATACATATGATTAATCCAGGTAACATAAAAATATTGCAGGTCCAAGGCATAGACCGCCATCCCCATTTAAACCAGGGGGGCCCATTCATAAGCCCATTATGCTGGTAGATCAGACCAACAGAGATCAGAAAAATGATAACTGTGGCAGCTAAAACTAAACTTGTATATTTTTTTGGGGATAATTTCATAACTGGTACATTAATCGATTCATAATTTTTTGCTCAGAATTTTCCAAAAGGCAAATACGATGAGCGCCATGGGTAACATGACAAAATGTATGATAATCAGACATAAGCCGGCCGCATCTGAGTAGATCCCATTATGTACCATAGTAGCGAAGCGCACTGTGATGGTGCTATATCCTGGTGGACATATGAGCACCGTCCCTCCTAGTTCACCTATGCTGAATAGGAAGCTGAGAAGAAATGCGATGATCATGCCCTGCCATTTATAAGCCAGGACAGCCATCCACCATTCACGAAAAAAGCCAATTCCTTCGAGCCTGGCATCTTCCATGAATTGTTTGGGGATGGCATTATATATACAAAGATAGATAATGATGACATAAGGCGCGGATCGATAGAACCAATTGAGTATGAGAATGAGTGGTGAATCATAGATGACACCCAGAGTTTCGTTATTGAAAAATTCAACGAGACTGAGGCCCAGCAAGGGGCCCGGTATGGCGATGATGGCGAGTCCGGGAATTAGAAGATATTTACAGTGTCGGTAGGCAAAATACGTTGAGATGCTCAGCAGCAGAGTGGTAAATGTTGCAGCGACTAAAGCAAAACTAATTGTATAAAAAATTTCTCGTTGGCTGGCACCAAATGAGTTCTGTAGATTTTGCCAGGAAACGACTGCCTCCAGCAATGCACTGTATGGGACAAGCCACAGTAGAAGAACGGCTGCCAGGACAAGTGAGAGCCAGATATTCTTTGAACCTTTAAGTTGCGTGGGTTCCTGGTTTTGATAATTAAACTGACAGACATGAATACGTGAGAAATTTTTGATGAGCAGTGAAAATAGAGCAATTATGCATATGAAAACAGGAACTGATACAGCGCTGGCGCGTTTTATTTTATGAGCGCTATCATTATCGAGACTGGTATCCGGCAATGCAAATTGAATATAGCTTTCTTCTGCGAAGGTACGCAAGCGCATGGTATCGGTGACACTTATATCCGTCAGAGTAAAGACAATTAATATTAGGCTGAGTCCCAAAATCAGGAATCTATTTTCGGGAATGAGTACTTTTATAAGTGTATTGAATTGGCCTGTATTTAATAGTGCTGCATCGGCCATAGCAGATCGTTTGGCAAAGGCAACGGAGAAGACTAATATAACAAATGGCAGGAAAGAAATGCCCAGAACAAGGCCAGCCAGAAATGCCTTATAGTACCAGGCGTCCATGCGATACCACAATTCATTACCCACAAGTGCTGTCCACGATGTGGTGGTGATATAGAGCGGGATAAAACTAAACATGGCAATGCAAACAAGGACTATTTTTTTAAGAAAGAAATCGAAACGAAAGATGAGAAATGAGAGCCCGATTCCCGGGATCATGGAAATACTGAGTGCAACGAGGCAGACGACAAAGCTATTTCGAGCAAGCTCGAAAAAACGTGTGCTATTATCGAATACCGCATTAAAATAATAGAGGCTCGGGCCATAATGCCAAAATGCGCCGAGCAGAGTTAAACACGGGGGAAGGAATAATGCCGCACAAGCAATGGTAATAAGGCATGCTACTGTTTTTTGTTTCATCTATTCCTTTAAGTTATCAGACTATTTACAAAATGCAGCTTTTATGCTAAACTATCAAATCATCTTAACGAATTAATTAATTATGTCAGACGAAAAAATACAGCTAATGGTTTGTACCGGGGCAACCTGCACAATGAAGGGCAGTCGCGATATCTTGAACCAAATATCGAAGCTCTCAGCGGAGAAACGCGATGCAATAGACCTGGATACACAGCGCTGCTTTGCACGCTGTGAAGCGAGTGATGGCTTGTGGTGCCCATGTGTAAGGGTGAATGATGAGTGGTTGATTGAAGCGCAATGGGATGATGTGCGCAGCGCACTGAATAAGTTGCTCGACGACTAACTGGTGGACAGCTTTCATTTTTTTATATAGAGTTAATCCAAGTACTGACTTTATTATGTGCGCCAACGGGAGGGATCTACTGAGACGGTAATTAAGAATCTTGTATTTCCAGGCTATTTTTCTGCTGCAGGGCGCTAAAACATGTGCTGTTCGAGTTCGTCTCTACTCAGAACGGGATACTCATTTTTTGTCATATCGATAAACGCATCGAGATTAAACGAAGACTCATTCGTTGTTATGCAGTCCCAATCAGGTGGATCTGCAATAAACAATCCATCATCATCTACCATATGTCGCCGATCGGAGGCAAATTTCGCGAGAAAATCTGTGGCCGGAATGACTTTGAATTTGGCCTGGTGTTCCGCGGCTATATCCTTTTGAAATGATTGTTGCAGATAGTCACTCAGTGCAATGGGAAATCCGAGGCGGCTATCGAAGTCGTATACCTGTTTATCTTTTATGAGGACGACATGATAGTCCCAGAAAATGGCTTCGTCTGCGAAGCAATTGAGTTGATTAAATACTGCAGTTTGTCTAAGCGCATTTGAAATGAAGATGACATGCCCATTTTTTATTTGATTGGCGAGGTGCCAGATATTTTCTTCGCAATAAAAGGGGCAGTATTTATAGCTGTGTTTCAAAGAGGCGGCTTTATTTTTCTTCAGGCAAATAAATTGGGATTGTAAACGAGAGTTTGGTGCCATAAACCATGTCTGATTTCAGATTGAACTCACCACCGTATTTTTCGATGCGCTGCTTACAGAAATAGTAATCCTTCGTACGCTGGGAAACATCTTTGCTATCGGCAATCATGCTTTCTTCTGAAAACTCAACCTCTTCTCCGGCGCCATTATCCGTTAACATAAACTTCACCCAGGATTTCCCGTCTTCTTCACTATCGGATGTGGCCAAACGAATTTTTGGTTTTGATCGTTGCGAGACAATGACAGAATCTACAGAGTGTTTTAGCAACATAAGAATAATGTGACGGAACATGGCGGGGTCTACCATAATTTCGGAGCTTGATTTGAGTGATTGTTCAAAGGCGATTTCACGCTGGTTTACCTGATCGATCACTGCATTTACTACTTCCGTAAGAACTGAGTTTGCCGTCACAACATTTTCTGTTCCGAGTTCGCCAATAAATGATTGTTGCAGAGAGATAAGCTCATGGATGGTATTGAACTTTGCAATTATTTCATTTACCTGCTCAAGATGGTCTTTGACAACGACAGGAATTTGCTTAGCCATTGCGTCCATAACACCCAGATATTCCTGACCCACTTCGTCTTCTACCAAAAACTTTTGAATATTAGTGGCCTCAATTTCCTGGCGCATGGTTGGCAGGATTTCGGAACTGATTAATTCAGAGAGCTGGTCCAATTCTTCAATATCGCTGTTTTTAAGGCGTTCGAGGGCAAGCTGAAGAACCTGTATGCCATTGCCAATATTATGAATGATACCGGTGGAGATCTGCAACATGCCTTCTTCATGCGCTTGTTGAATATCCTTCTTTAATTCTTTGATCTCGCCCTTAAGGGCCAGATAGGTGAAGCCGTACTCTCCCATTTTCGCGTATTCTGCAACCAAGTCGAGTATCGTCCGGGTGAATTTGCTTGTTCGTTTAAACAGAAGTAAAAAGCTTGTGGACTCCCCCATGCTTAAAGGGACAATAATGCCATTGGCGATGATCACCGCTGTGTGTTGTGGAATCCACTTGCGCAGGTCGTCACCATCATGAAGATGTGGCCTGTGGCTCCAGAAGAATTCATCCGTCAAGGCATTTTCGATATCGAGCACCTGTCCCAATTCCAGGTTCCATGTTGAGCAGTAACCATCGATTGCTTTTATTTCAAATGATTTCAGGGCATCTTCTGTATTCGTAGTGGTCATCAAAATCGCACCATCTGCACCAGAACCGGAATATACAGTATTTGAGAATTTTTGTGGCCAACTTACTTTTCTGCTTTCAAGCAGCTCATTGAGAGCAGAAAATCCATCATCTATATTTTTCTGCCAATCGGCATGTGACTCTTTTAAGGCAGCAGTTTTCTTCCGTTCTGAAAAGTAAAATTTTACAAACAGAATAGTCGATAGTAAAAAAAGAAGAGAGAAAAACGTTCCCATCCTCAAATTTCCTTTAGTTTATATTTCGGCTGACCATAGATTAGAGAACCTTAAAACGGCATCTGTAAGTTTCAACTCGTTTTGGCGCTCATAAACTAAATGTAGATTATTTAGCATTCGTTTACAAAGGTAGCGTGTTGATACAGGCTTAAGATACTCATCATCAAATGTTAATCCGTGACGATGAACCACTTCGATAAGATCGAGCTTATTCATAATCAATCCTTTACGAAACGGATCAATAAACATAACAGGCTCTTCATCAGGGTGCTCAAATAAGGCAACAACAAAGTGTCCAGGCAAAGCAAGCCCTCTAAATGGAACTTTAAGCTTTTCGCCTACAAGCATGTAAATTGCCGATAAACATATAGGCAGGCCCTGACGGGTCTCAAGCACATGGTCAATGAAGCTATTATTCGGATTATAATAATCGTCTTTATTTCCTCGAAGTTCCTCTTCGCCACCCAGATAGGATGCTAATTTTGTGGCGCGGCTGATCATCGTGCTTTCTTCGCCAACGGCTATTGAGCAACGTGTATAGAGTGCATCGAGCTCATAAAGCAGCTTTTCTTTGTCATAATCCGGGTTGCGTAATTCGCAAAACCACAAAAGTATATCGAGTAATTCGGGTGGTGATTGGTTATTTAGTTCCTTTAGAGCCAATTCCAATCGATAATGATGTCGGTCTTCCAATGCCTGGTCAATCATCATCGCAACATTATCGGGTGCAAATTCTGCACATTTTTTAAGTTCGACAAGGGTGTCTGTTGTCATTTCTGAGAGTTGAGCTACAACTATTTCAGTCGCATCCGGATCAGCCATCATTTCAACCAAAGCTGATATCTCGTTTTTATTTAAGGTCGCCATCCTCTGTATTCCTCCTGGTAACATGCCTGCGCATGGGATATTTTCGCCTCCATTACCCTCAATAGTCTTACGCCTCCACGCAACTAATAAAGGTAATTTTTCATACTATAAGAAAATTGCTCTTAAAATCAATCAATTTTGCAAGATGCAGTGATTGATTTTTGTGTCTAAACTGAATATGTTGCAGCTATGGATTTTTTAAACGTATTCAAATCGCCATTTATTATTGGTTTGCTGATTCTTGCAGGATTCACGGGTTATCGTTTTCAAGTGAAGCAAAACATCGTGATACCCGCAGATACCGCAGTATATCCAACTGCTGGTGAGCTCATTGTAAAATATAAGCATTGGCCATTTTTTATTCGCATTTACGAATCCAAAGTTCAGCAGAGTTTCACCGTATGGAAAAAAGATCATGAGAAAAAAGATATGTTAAACTATGAAATTATCGGGTTACGGTTTCATACAGTCAATACAGACAAGCAGTTTCGTGATTTAAATGCAAATGGGAAGGAGAATTTCATTTTACAGGAAACAACAGAAAATGGGGGGTCAATTACCCATATATTTGAAATAGATGATGACTTTCAAAAAGTTCTTTCCTTCGAAAGCGGTTCGATACCCTTGATTGTTGAGGATCGAGACAGCGATGGGATCCCGGAATTCATATTAATTGAAGACCTGCATTTCACCATGACAAACCCGCGATTTTATGCACCTGAGATTATCCTTAAGTTTCAGGCCACTAAATTAGTTCCGGCGGCAAATCTGATGAAACGTAAGCTAAAAAAGAAAGAAATTGAACAGCGATTATTGAGTATTCAATCGGTAGCCACTACCTCGCCATTCAGGAAAGATCATATTCGCAAAGAGTTACTCGAGTTGATATATTGCGGAAATGCCGACTCTGCGCGACTGCTTTTTATGAAAGCATGGCCGACAGTGACAGATGACAAGAAACTGAAAGAAAGAAAGGTACGGACAGATTTTATACACAATTTTTTGATTACTCTCAGGCAGGGTACATATTGGGAACTAATAAAAGAGCTTAATCCAGGATTTGATTTCAGCTGTAAACATAAGTAAGGAAACTATGAGAAAACTACACGTAGCAGCAGCACAATTGCATAGTGGCGGAGGGCCGGACGATGTTTTGAAACGCGCTGAAAAACTGATACAAGCCGCAGTCATTCAGGGGACGGAAATTATACTTTTTTCTGAAGCGGCACTGCAAGGCTTTGATTATGCTTTAAATGCCGAAATGCTTCAGGAGATCTCCATCGAAAAAGACCATGCCTATTGCCAAAATGTTTCTGTATTGGCTAGCGAATACGGACTGACTATTCTGATGGGCTTTTTTGAAAAAGACGGTGATGTTTATTACAACAGCCAGCTTGTTGCAAGGCCGGATAGTCCTCGTGAGCTGCAACGCAAACACTTACTGACACCGACTGAAATAAATGCCGGCATTATTCCCGGACCCGAAAAGCGTACAATCTTCAGTTTCAATGATGTACAAACAGCCATTGTGATTTGTGCCGACGGCGGCATTAAAAATCTCGATGCGACCATGCGTGCCCAGGGAATCGCCTATACATTCTGCCCCACCGGTGGTGGTGGAAATATAAAGGATATGCTAAAGCAAGTGGATCTAAAAACTGACGAAGGCCGGAATCGTTATTGTAAGAACCGTCCTAAGGTGTTTAAAAAAGAAGCTATCATAAAAGATGGTCGCCTGCCCTTTTGTAGCTCGAATGCCTTAGGCCCTGTAGGCAAAGAAACTTGCCATCAGGGACATTGTATGATCGTTGATTCAAATTTAGTGATGCGGGCCCAAATCCCCGGAACAATCGTGCTCGAACATATGCAGGACCAAGTCATCACTGCTGAGTTGTTATTTGATTAATTACAAGATAAATAGTCAATAAGCAACAAGAAATAAGCAATATTCAATGACGGATGGAAATATCAGTGGCCACGAGGCCCAGTGAATAGCGACTGTTAGAATGGCTGGTGAAAATTCCACACCACGGCGTGTCGTGGCTACTACAGCGATGTGTTTTTAATGGCTGATGGAAATTTCGGCCCAGAGGCCACGAGGCCCAGTGACTAACGACTGTTAGAATGGCTGGTGGAAATTTCGGGCCAGAGGCCACGAGGCCCAGTGACTAGCGAATCTTAGAGGTACTTTCGGAGAAAGTGCCCTACTTTTATAAATCTCTTATTGAAATGCCTAAAAATGAGGCTTTACTGAGTATATATTTTAGGAGATTTTAATGGATACTTTTGAGGCAATTGAGAGCCGGCGTTCGATAAAGCTATATGATGCTGATCATGAAATGACGGATGTGGAAATCGATAAGTTACTATCACTGGCAATGCTATCACCCACAGCATTTAATATACAAAATACGCGCTTTCTCATTGTGCGTGACCCTGCAATACGGCAGGAGATTCGTGAGGCGTCCTGGGACCAGGAACAAGTAACCGATGCGTCTTTGCTCATTGTACTCTGCGCAGATTTAAAGGCATGGGATAAGGACCCGGCACGGTACTGGGAAAAAGCACCACAAGACATACAAGAACTTCTTGTACCAACAATTGGCGATTATTATGCGGACAAGGACGATGTGCAAAGAGACGAAGCGATGCGCTCATGTGGTATCGCCGCTCAAACACTGATGCTCACCGCAAAAGCGATGGGCTATGACAGTTGCCCAATGGATGGATTTGATTTTGAAAAGGTGGGGGAAATTGTTAATTTACCTGAGGACCATATTATTTCGATGTTTGTGGTTATCGGCAAAGGCATTCAGGATGCCTGGGAAAGACCCGGCCAATTACCCATGGATGAAGTCTGTATACAGAATAGTTTCTGAATTCCGGTCCGGCTACTATTCGTATTCCAGTGGATCTGTGATGCCGGCTTCTTTAAAAGCTTGCAGGCGTTCGATGCATGTGGGACATTCGCCACAGGCCTTTTCAGCTCCCCGGTAACAACTCCAGGTCTGTGAATAGTCGACGCCGAGATCCAGTCCAAGTTTTAATTCATCGGACTTTTTCATTTTGGCAAAGGGTGCTTCGATACGAATTTTGTTTTTGCGATTGAGGGTAAATACATTGTTAATGCGCTCAACAAACTCTGTCGTGCAATCCCAGTAGCCATATTGATCATGCGCCTGTGCACCATAAAAAATAACATCGCAATCACGACTTTCAGCAAATGCAGCGGCGAGTGATAGCATGACCATATTTCGGTTTGGCACATATGTAGGTGGTTGGTCGAGATCGCTTTCAGAAATAGCGTCCAGAGCCGGTACTTTTATATTTTCATCGGTAAGGGCAGATGCGCCTGCAGTAATTTCGCCATAGACAGAGATATCCAGCACCTTGGTTTCTATCACTTCTGTTAGTTGGGCGCACTGCCATGCTGCTGAAACGAGTTCACGATTGTGTTTTTGTCCATATTCGTATGACAACGCATAAATTTCATCATAGCCCAGTGTTTTTACCACATGAAAGAGGAGCGTTGCTGAATCCATACCACCACTAACTAAAACAACTGCCTTCATAACAAATCGCTCATTCCCGGCCTAAGTTTTTTAACAATTCTTTTACCGAAGTGACCGGTTGTTTGCAGGCAAAGTTCTGGCAAACATAGGCGGTGGCTTTTTTATCTTTCATTTTCTGATCTTTAAGGTACGGTGCCAGTGCGATAATTTCTTTATTGTCCTCAGCCGGCCGCAAGATAATGACTTTACCAGGAATGAACTTTTTCTGAATGGCTTTGATCATTGCTTTTGTATCGTCTTTTTCGGGATCACCTGAAATGACAATCTCATACGATGGGCCGGTAGCATAGTCCAGACCAATCATCAACTGACTAAAGCCTCTGGGATAACGCTCAACTTCTTTGGAAAATGCTTTTAAGATACCTTCTGAAAATTTGAGGTATACAGGGTTTCCAGTTAACTGACTGAGCTGCTGCAATGTGAGGCAGGCTACAGAATTACCCGAGGGAATGGCCCCATCATAAATTTCCTTGGATCTAATAAACAGTTTTTCACTGTCATCTGCGGTCATAAAAAATCCACCTTTTTTATTGTCGTAAAAATGTTTGATCATGATATCTGTTAAACTGACTGCATCTTTGAGGTATTTGCTTTTGAAGGATGCCTGATAGAGTTCAATAAGTCCCCATGTGACAAAGGCATAGTCCTCCAGATGGGCAGTTAAGCCAGCTTTGCCTTTGCGATAACGCTTCAATAAGCGACCCTTTTTATTGCGCAATGTCTTGAGAACGAAGTCGGCGGCTTTTTCAGCCATCTCAATGTAGTCCTCATTTTGCAGAGCAGCTCCTGCTTTCGCCAGAGCAGTAATCATAAGCCCATTCCAATCTGTTAAAATTTTATCGTCCTTCAATGGATGAATACGTCTCTCTCTGACAAGAAACAGTTTTTTCCTGAGCGTGTAGACCTTATCCTTAAAGTCCGGACGTTTCATTTTATACGCGCTGGCCAGTTCGAAGAATTGCGCCTTGAGATGAGGAATATTGTCTTTGGTTTTATGACCGGTAGCTTCATCTGTGAAATTTCCCTTGGCCTCGATATTGTAAACTTTGGCATAAAACTCGCCATCTTCTTTGCCGAGGATTTCAATAATTTCCTCACGGGTCCAAACATAGAATTTACCTTCTACCCCATCGCTGTCGGCATCCTCTGCACTGTAGAAGCCGCCTTCAGGCGATGTCATGTCGCGCTTAATGTATTCAATAATTTCTTCGACGACTTCCTTATAGAAAGGGTCTTCGGTCACTTGATAGGCTTCGGTGTAGGCAATGATGAGCATAGCCTGATCGTAGAGCATCTTCTCAAAATGTGGCAAGAGCCAGTGCTCATCTGTGGAATAGCGATGAAAACCAAAACCCACCTGGTCGTAAATTCCACCCTTGCGCATTTCCTTGAGGCTCTTCTCGACCATCTTCAGGGTTGCATCTTTTTTATCGCGCTGGTAAGACCGTAAAAGAAGCGAAAAGTTGTGTGGGGAGGGAAACTTGGGCTTATTACCGAAGCCGCCATATTTACTATCGAAGCTCGCCATGAATTGAT
>JABSQK010000691.1 GCA_013215875.1 Lentisphaeria bacterium | reverse complement strand
TTTTGGCGTCCCTATCTGAATATACTTTTGGCCGGAGATCACCGTATTTCCATTCGCGAGTCGGTAAGCCTGATATGAATTTCCTTTTGTTTCATATTTCCAGATGATTTTCTTGTCCTTTTTGCGTATTTCAACAACACTATTTGATGTGTGAGTGGCAACAAGGATATTACCATTTGGCAAATGGCTGGCAGACATAGCAAGAATCGAATATTCCCAGACAATCTTCTTTTTTGGCGTAATTTCTATCAGCTTTTTGGTATTATGTGAGCCAATCAAATAGTTGCCATTTGACAATTTTTCTGCAGTCCAGCAATTGAGAAGCTGGTAGCGAAATAATTCCTTCTTATTCCTGTCCAGTTCGATAACTGCATTCATTGCTATAAGCGTATTGCCATTGAGGTAATTTCCGCTAAATCCCTTCAATGGAAAATGCAATTTAGCAGTAGCGCTTTTTTCGTTCTGCCAGGTCTGCCATAGGCGCAAAGCCACATCCCTGTTTATTTTATTTTCATAGGCTGAATAATTAAAATATTGATTGGTAAATTGTCGTAGAAACCGTGCACTGGAAGAACGAATATCAAGGTTTTTATCCCCCATTAGTTCTATAAATGCTGCTAGCGCCTTGCGATCACCCAGATTTGCAAGCGCCTTTGAAGCTGCCAGGCGCATCTCAGGCTTCTTCGCTTTTAGGTAAGGGTATAATTTTTTCGAATTCTTTGCACCCAAACATTTCCCATAAGCATTCACAGCCAAACTGCGAATGGAAAGCTCTTTATGTTTAAGCGCTTTTTCCAGGGTTTTTAGGTCACTTTCCTGTACCAGGGCAATCAGGGTAGTATCTGCGGCTAATTTGAGATACGTACTTGCGTAAAGTGGCGCAACTTTTAAAATTGCAGATACAGCATGTTTTGCTTTTACACGTTTTAAGAATTCCAGACAGGTATACAAGGTATGATCAAAATCATTGCTCGAAATACTTTCTAATATCTGCTTGCAGCGAAATTTAATTTCCGGGTCGTCACTGGTGCTTCCTTCCCTTACCTTCGCTTCCACAAGGCTTCCCAGGGCGACAAGTTTTTTCTGGGCAACTTTGCGTTTTCTAAAGGATTCCCCGAGCTGCTTAATCAACGCATCTATATTATCCATAAATTCTTCAGTCGGACTTATTTCCTCAAGATGCTTTATTATACCCGCTTCCGTTGGGGTTATTTTTTCCTCAATCAGCGCTTTTTTATGTGTCTCCAGTTCGCTTGTTTCATCAGCAATTGCACTAAACAGGCTGCAAACAAACAGGCATATCGCGATCGGTATATTATTTATTTCAATTCGTTTCATTTTGATTTGAACCACTTTTCAAGTTAAACTTTAATTCTCACTTTTGCTCAACGTTTCGCTGTGCCATAGCTTGTGCCAAAATTCCAGATGACTTCTTTTTTAGGCGTAACTTCTATAATTCCATTACTTTTGCCTATGAGAACATTACCATTTCTTAATTTAAAAACGCTTATGGACGTGACTTTGTATTCCCAGATTCTGTCTTTTTTTCTATTAAGTTCATAAACGATTCCACCGGTGTTGTCAGAAACCATTATATTGCCGTTGGGTAAGGGCTGAATCCCATAGAAATATTGCCCATTGGTATATTCCCAGATCACCTTCTTTTTGGGCGTCAAAATTCGAATAAACCCATGACCCGAGACCAGGGTATTACCATTGGCTAATCTGTAAGCTTGGTAAGTCTGTACGTTGCAATCATATTGCCAGACGATTTTCTTGTCCTTTTTGCGTATTTCAAGCACGCTTTTTGACCCGTGAGTCGCAATAAGGATATTCCCGTTTGGCAATTGATGAGCACTCATAGCATACATAGGATATTCCCAGACGATTTTCTTTTTTGGCGTAACTTCTATCAATTTTTTGGTATTATGTGATCCTATTAGGTAGTTGCCATTTGCCAGTTTTTCTGCGGTCCAGCAAGAGGGATGTGTGTAACGGAATATTTCTTTCTTCTTGCGGTCCAGTTCGATCGCGCCATTCATTGCTATAAGCGTATTGCCATTGAGGTAATTTCCGCTATACGCCTTTAGTGGAAAATGAAATTTAGCAGTAGGGCTTTTTTCTTCTTGCCATACGTTCCATAAAACCAGTGCTCCATCTCTGTTTTTCTTATTATCATAGGCTGAATAATTAAAATATTGATTGGTAAATTGTCGTAGAAACTGTGCACTCTTAGAACGAATATCAAGGTTTTCATCCCCCATCAGTTCTATAAATGCTGCTAGCGCCTTGCGATCACCCAGATTTGCAATTGCTTTTGCGGCTGCTAAACGCATCTCAGGCTTCTTCGCTTTTAGATAAGGGTATAATTTTTCTGAATTCTTTGCACCTACACATTTCCCATAAGCATTCACAGCCAGGCTTCGAATGGAAAGCTCTTTATGTTTAAGCGCTTTTTCCAGTGTTTTTAGATCACTATCCTGCACCAGGGTAATCAGGGTAGTATCTGCGGCTGCCTTAAGATACGAACTTGCGTAAAGTGGCGCAGCATTCAAAATTGCTGATACAGCCTGTTTTGCTTTTACACGTTTTAAGAATTCCAGACAGGTATACAAGGTATGATCAGAATCATTGCTCGAGATACTTTCTAATATTTTCTGACAACGGAATTTGATTTCCGGGTCGTCACTCTTGCTTGATTCCCTTATCTTAGCTTCCACAAGGCTTCCCAGGGCGATAAGTTTTTTCTGGGCGACTTTACGTTTTCTAAAGGATTCCCCAAGCTGCTTAATCAGCGCATCTATATTATTCATAAAATCTTCCGTCGGACTAATTTCCTCAAGATGCTTTATTATGCCCGCTTCCGTTGGAGTAATTTTATACTCAGTCAGCAATTTTTTTTGCGTCTCTAGTTCGCTTGTTTCATCAGCAATTGCACAAAACAGGCTAAGTAACAGGCATAGGACTATATGTATAGTCGATTTTTTAGTTAATTTCATTTTGATTCTATCACCCTTCTTAAGTTAAAATTCTTCACATGTTTTTATCTGGGACCCCGACCTATTAAAAATAATCCATAAATGCATGAAAAGAAAGCAGTCTTTTGTATAAAAATTGTAAAAACACTGCTTATCATCATGACGTATTAACTCACCAGTTATTAGACCTTTCCTGGCACCAAGTGCATGGGAAGCTTATTTACTGTTTGATGTTTCCCCAGAATACGATGATGTTTCCATCCAAATCTTCTATCTCCATCTGCATGGTGTCCTCTGCCCAATCCACTTTGAACGGAGCAGTCGTTACTTTTGCATTCGACGCGCACATTTTTTCGTGCAGCAGGTCCAGAGTATCGTAATCATGAAGCTCTACACAGATGACTGATGGCACAGCAGCAGCAGGCTGACTGCTGTTCTGATCCAGTATTATTTCGATGCCATTGCGCTCCACTTCGGCTATCATTGGGGCATCTGGTATTTTCAGATCACCTGCAGGCGTGCTATTGTGTTCGGCCCCTCCGAAGACCCATCGTATCGTAAAGCCAAGTTTGTCACAATAATAGCGCAGGCTCTCAGACAAGTCCCTCACCTGAAATTTTGGCCGTGCCCAATCCAGTGTATTCTTATTTTCAGACAACTGTCGCTCCTGTATATTCGTTCTGTGTTAGTATATCACAAGCAATGGAAATAAGCAACGGAATTATCACTGGTCTTTATTGACAGGTATGAGGCAAACTGCTAGACTTAAATACAAACAAAAGGGCATAGCTATTAAATTTACCGATGATCACCTTCAGATGTTTCGCGAGCAAGGATACACCATCCTTTATGACGCCTTGTCTGACGATGCCTGTTTGGAAATAGGCACAGAATTACGCAAATTGCTGCCTCCCTGGGATGAACTGAAAGCGGACCCGCCTGAACAGCGTTCCGACGGTGTCCCTTTTCCTTATCCCAGTTTGGCTTTAAATCGTTTTCTCGTTAATCCGGGTTTGATGGCCTTTATAAAACGCATCTTAGATAACGAGCATGTACATTACCGCGGCGGTAATTCCATTGTACGCTACCCAGGAGAAACCCTAGGAACTGACCAGGGTTGGCATATCGACAACGTTAACAACTCCTTACTGCCGCCGAGTGATGATAAACGTTATGGCCAAGTGGTTATGTGGTACTGGCCAGAAGCTGTACGAGCAGATCAAGGACCATTTCGGCTCATCCCCGAACCCCATGGCCAGGATAGCAGCAAACAAGTCATGCTTGATCTACCAGCAAACAGCATTGCCCTATTTCACAATTACCTCTGGCATACCGCCACTGATTTTACCGGCCCTGAAGGACAGCGATATTCCCATGCAGGTATCTATGGTTTGGCCGATTTTTACTGGGAAGGATTAATGAATTATACAGATAAGGGAAATAAAAAGGATTTTAAAGAGTTGATCTCGTCACTCACTGCTCGTGAGCGGGAATACTTTCGATTCCCTGCACCTGGACACCCCTACTACACTGAAAAAACGCTAGCGCTTTTGGAAGAACAGTACACCGGATGGAATGCCAGCGGTGACTATTCACTGTAAGTTGCGGGGTCTTAATGCTTTGTGGTATCGCCAGCTACCTTGTCCATGAATGCAAAAATCAATCCTGAGACACAAAAAGCGATATGGATAGCTACTTTCCAATGATAGAGGGCCGTGTAAGATTCAATTTGGCTTTCAGTACCCAGGTTCTCAATTGACATTTCCATATAAAATTTCAATAAGTCAATCGCTGAAATCGCCACAATCGCGCCGATGACTTTTAGTTTTAAGCCCGAAAAATCTACCTTACCCATCCAATCCGGCTTGTCTTCATGGTCATCCACATCAATCTTTGAAACAAAAATTTCATATCCACTAAAAATAATCATTAAGAGTAAACTGCCTACCAAAGACATTGTCGACTAGTGCTAGTATTCCAATAATTATTTCGTGTTCTGATCCGGAATGGTCAAAAACGGTAATCGTCATATGCCATAATTGGTTGGCAAACTTTATAAATAACAAAAGAATACTAAATATCAGGCCAATAAAAAATGGTGCGAGTAACCAGCGGCTCTTGAATATCATCCCCTCAGTGACACTTTCCACTTTATCTAAAAAGGAGTCGTCACTATCATCGTCTTTTTTTACTTCTTTTTTTACTTCTTTTTTTTCTTCTTTTTTTACTTCTTCTTTCCCAAATGCCTTTTCTATTTCGTCATCTATTGCTTTTTCGATTTCTTTTTCTATATCGTCTTCTTTTTCGTCGTCTTTCATTGTTATGGACCTAATGGGTTAAATTCGCCTTAGATGCTGTCAATCTAACAAGTGCTTCATCTCTGTCAATGTAATCAAACACTTAGTTGAGGATTGTTTCATTTTCTTATGTACATTATCAGTAGGCAAATTAAGTAGGCAATCTAAAATTTGACAGTGCCAATATCAACAATTTCTGATTTGTTTCGAAGACGAAGGGTGATCGTTTTTTTCTTTTGCTTCTTACGCCCCCAATTTGTATAAACATTGACCTGGATGGTTACCGAACCAGTAAGCTGGCTTGAGTTATTTCCATAGTATTTCACCTTTAGTTTATAATTTCCAGGCATTGCCTTTTTGATGGTGTATTCCTCAGGGCCATATCCTCGAGTAAAGTCACGGCTCATGGCTCCACCGATTTGGGTGCGATTATGAGAATAAAAACACTTTTCTCCAGATGGTTCAATAATCCATAAATCCATATCGGTCATATCAGCATCCCAACTTAAGGTAATGCGAATATCCAGATCCAAAAGAGTTTGTAGTCGCTTATCCAGGGGATAGCTGATCCCGATTTCTTTGGCTTGTTGAAATGCCGCATTTAATTCATTCAATGCAATAATTTCAATTTCAGAAAAACGGTCCCATTTGCGAAGAATCACATGGCTCAGCAATTTTAAAGCCTGGCTATATATCGTATACAATTCCTTAATAGACGAATTAACTTTTTTCTTTGCTTGTGCCTGCTCAATCAAAACCAGGGCGAGATCACGATAGGATTGCGGTTCCTCGGGTCGAATGGACTTTATATATTCAAATCCATATATAGCCAATTGATAATATTTCATCTGTGCCAGTCGATATGCTAAAATGCGCAGCATGGCAGGGTTTTCCAATTCCAGCTCAGCTATATTAGATAAAATACGAAGCGCAATTCCAGGCTCTTTCTTTTTAGCAAAAAAATCACTGCAATCAAGAAAAAATGCGGGCGAGTTTCCGTATGTTTTTTTAAAGTTAAGGTATTCGACATAGTGATTCTCCTTCATTTTTCGTAAGGCAATAAGGTAAGGCGTTTTAGGATCCCAAGCTTTTAGAACGATTTCTGGAGCAGTTGGTCCAAGTTTTGCAGTCATTGCTCTCCTATCGGTGTTTGCAGCAGGCAGAATACCGCTTGATAAGAACATTTGGGTTGTCCCTCCGTGACCTCTAGGAGCTCCGCCAACCCCTACTTCAACAGATTTATTGGGTCTGACAAATTTTTCAAATACAAATTTCCCATGATGATAAGATAGCTTTTGATTCCAAACTTTGAGAACTTGCTCCAAATTGGCTTTGAACAATTGGTCCTGTTTTTGTCGATTTTTCTCTATATGATCAAGGTACTTCTTGCGCATTTCCAGCCAGCTCTTTGGCGGAAGAACCTTGTGTTCGACATACTGCGATAGTGTTTCCAATACGAGCATGGATGTATACGGAGTAACCAAAGTAAACTCTTTTGCGACTGCGATAATTTCCTTCTCATTTTTCTTACGAAAAATCATTAATTCATTCACTTTGCGCTGGGCCCAATAACGGCGCAAAATATTTCCCTTCACGCCATTTTTTTCAGCCACATAAACCGAACGGATATTTTTTGCCTTCGCGCCGAAACCAAAACCCAAAGATAGCGATATTTTTTTAGACTTCATACGCCCAATGATGCTTAATTTTTTATCAACAATTGCGGGTAATTGTGGAAAAAGGTCCAGGTTATTATTTGGAATGTATTTGTAGGATGAGTTTCTAATTCGTTCAAAAAGAGATATTTCTTTCTTTTCATCATAGCCATTAAGATTGATGTACTCACCATGGGACTTTATCGAAATGGCCTTTAAGAAACTGCTATCGAAATTGGCGCTACTGTTAATACAATAAACCGGTACTTTCGCCGTAGGAAAATCAGTCTTGGCAAAGTTTCCAATTCCGTCACTGAATAGTAATACCAGATCCGTACCCGTGAGAAATTTAACTAGATTACCATATTGGGTTCCACCATCGTTAGCTTCAGTTAGTAGTGTTGCGAGTAGCGCATCTACTTTGTTGGCACGAACCTGTTTGTGAGTCTTCTCAGCATGCACGTCATTACTAAAAGATACAAGTCGAATAGTAACTGGTTTATTTCTGCTGATCTTCTTTAGGTAAGTACCAAGCATCTCTATCTCCAGCTTCTTATTTGCGCCATTCCTCGAATGAGAAATATCCCATAGTACAGTAAAATGTTTGGGATTGGTAATGCTCCGCTTATGTTTACCCGCTTTTACCTTGGGACGAATAAGAAAATAGGTGTAGCCATCATCACTTGTTTCAATGAGCGTTTGATTCGCCGATACTTTAGGCAGAACAAGCGAAATAGTCTTGGGCAAAATTTGATCCTTGAGCTCCGCCTTGGCAATATACCCTAATTCATATTTTTCAAATGAAAGCGTTTTAATCGTTGATGAAATGGTCGGTTTCTTCAAGGTTTTCTGCACGTGAATTTCGATATTGCAGCTTTCCAGTTTATGTGAGATATGTAAGGGAATAGTCACTTTATTGCCGGACAGTTCCGAGATGTATCGCACCCGAATGGTCCGCTTCCCCTTGGGGGGAATTGGGAAGACACGGGTTTTGAAGGTATTCCCTCGGCTGTACTCTATCAGCCCGGGATCCACCCCCTTGCGAGTTTCCTTCTCAAAGATGCGTCGGTCCCGATGTTTCTCAACCACCACACCCTCGACCATTCGTCCTTTTATATTCAAAGCATAGGAGCTGACCAAAGCACCATCGGGCATGGGTAAATACAAGGTGCCGCTGAGATTGCGATTATGGGAATTCGCAAAGGTCATGGTCATCTCTGTTTCTTTAATAAACCCATATATTCGAACCTTTACACTGAGAGTACTGATCGTCAAAGGTTCCAAACCCTTTTCCCCACACTCCCTTCAAGCGAAATTGCCCGCGCCTTGTTGGCGGGCGAGGCAAAGCGGCGCATTTCGCGCGCACGGTCATGGAGCTCGTCGAGGCGCTTTTCCGAAATCTTCCAGCCCCGGCCCTTTTTGTTGAGGGCGGGGGC
>JABSQK010000690.1 GCA_013215875.1 Lentisphaeria bacterium | reverse complement strand
TATCGAAAGGCAGATGCGAAAAAGGCTTCTTCTGGAATGGAAAATTCATTGTTCGTGAAGCAAATGAGAAAAATTATTCTATTTCCGAGTACCGAGATGGTCAGGAAGTTAGCTCGTTATTTTTTATGGATAATAAAAAATATACAGGTATTTATAAGCGAACTTTTCTTGGCAAAGATCAATTGAGTATAAGTATCGGCTACAAGAACGGACTGAAAAACGGTAAACAGCAATATTGGTTTGAGAATGGTAAACCAGAGTTTATGAGCACTTGGGTAAATGGTAAGCTTGAAGGTATTTTAACTGAGTGGTTTAATAATGGCCTGAAGAAATGGGAACTCAACCTTACGTCAAATAGAAAACAAGGATTTGAAAGCGCCTGGAATATTCGTGGACAAAAAATTGCTCAAGGGGTAAATAAATCCGGTAAACCCTGGAAGGGACGATTTGTTGTAAAAACTGATAAATGGGGAGAGCTTTTGCATGAATTTACGGATGGGGCAAAATCCAATGTTGTTACATTAACGCCATTGAAGGGTGGACAACCACGGCTTGATCCACGCAAGCAGGCACCACTTCAAATCTTAGGTATTGAATATGAAAAACAAAATCTTAGTAAGCCAAAAGCGACCGTTATAGAAAAAGATTAAAATCCTGGCCTAAGCATCTACTGCAATTTTGAAGTGCCTCGGCACCCCTGCAGCCCCAAATGGCTGCTACTTTTACTCTTAGCCCATTCGCTACGAGATTTTTGAGCAGTGCAGCAAAGACAAGATGTTGTGAGACGAAGTCGGTCAATTATCCAGACTAAGGCAATGAAATAGACTCCATTGCTTCATTCTTCCATCTAATACCTATAAGAAGTAGCTCTTCCTGACACTGTCCCATGTGTTTAATTAATCTCTCAAGCGGGACTTTTAAGTCCCATATTTCCTTTTAAAACAAGCATACTTCTGACAACAAATATAATATAAGTACTTATATACAAGATACTTAGAAACTATACCAAGATCTGCATAAGTGCTTTGGCAATGGCAATGCTTTCCTTTAGTTAACAAAGGAAAGAAAATGAGAAAGCTAGTTTTACTACTTACAATTGCCGGGGGCCTTCAGTTAAGTGCCGGCACATTAAGCAAGAATCAAAAAACCTCAGAAAATCCCCTACTCAGTATGCCACTGGCAGAAATGTTCTGGAATTTATACCGCCAGAAAAATACTCTGGGTAAGTTTGATTGTAGCAATAAAGCTGGTCTCTATGCCAGGGCCCTTCAAAAAGCAGGATTTAAATCCGAAATCATTGTCATTCGCACCTTGTCAAGAAATATCCTGCATGCAGTGGTTAAAGTAAAATGTAAGGACGGTTTTCGATATCTTGACCCCACTAAGGGCATCCAAAGTACTGACTTGAAACAATTAGGTAATTTCCAATACACCATCACATATGCAGAACTTGAAAAATTAGGAGATGACTGGCGTTAGACCAGCTAAACACATGACTTGGCCATAATTAATTAGCACTTGATAAGCGCCTCTCTCTGAGGCGCTTATTAAAACATCCAGCCAAACATGCCGCTGAGCATGCGGTTTAAGAAGCTAGGCGATTTCTTAGGTTTAGAATCCGAGGAATCATCTTCTTTCGAAGATTCCTTTTTGTCTTCTTCTTCATCGGGCTCCGTACCAGGTGTGCCTTCGTCTAAGATATTTACGTCATCCAGCTTCGATTTACTTTCTTCTTCTGCCTCGTCTTCATTGAGGAATTCGAGTTCTAGCAATTCATCGATCTCATCTTCTGTTGGCCAGAAGAAATCGGGGCTATTTAAGGCCTTAGAATCATCATTGGCATCTGGATTATAGAAATAGCGATTGCCAAACTCTTCTTCTTCCTCTAAATCAACCGAATCGAAGCCTGTCGATTCAAATGCACTTGAAAATGGCATGTGATAGGCGTTTACATAATGAATCGCTGCAGGCGTAGTTGCTTGTGGCGGATAATATACAACGTCCGGATTATCCATGATGATCACAATAAACTCATATGTTACTGAAACTCCATCTGGGTCGAGGATTGTTAAACTGGCATGGTAAGTTCCCGTAGACTCATAATCATGAGTCACTGCAGGCCCTTCGCCAGTCTGCCCATCACCAAAATCCCAAATGTATGTAATTGCATTATTCAAACCAATATCAAATGCCGATGCTGAGAAGGCAATTTCATCGAATATAAATATCGATCCGGGGTACTCAACACTTGTTACCTGGAAGTCCATGTTTGCATCAATGACCGCGACATCCACTGGGATTTCTGAATCATCAGGCAATTCGATTATCATACTTGGCTGATAGAATTCCCGATCTGGATAATTATGTGTGATATATCCAAATTCTGCACTGTCGGTACGTGTGCCGCCAATTTCCAGATAATCTGTCACGAAGTCACCTGTAAAGGCTACTCGGACAAAGTCTGCTGTATATGGGTTTAGTGAGTCTGATACGTCTATTATGGTGTACGTCCCATCGCCCCAATCAACAATGTAACGGACCGGATTATCGACAGTGTTTTCACTTATGAGAATGGTAATAGTTGATGGTTGATCAACAGCATCATAGTCAGTAATTACATCCGCACTGCCAGCACCATCATCCACTTCACCGCTATCCGGATCAGCAGTGATATCATCATTGCCAAAGCCACCGAAGATTCGTGTATCCAGGTTATAGGAAACAATTTCGTCATCGCCATAACCACCAAATATTATATT
>JABSQK010000069.1 GCA_013215875.1 Lentisphaeria bacterium | reverse complement strand
ATTCGGAAAAAATACAAGTCACGAAATTATCATGGAAAAAATGAAGTGTAAGTCGAAAGACCAGTTTATACTCGTGCCCACATTTGGCGATGGTAAACAAGAAGCCTGTGCATTCCACATTAAGGGATTAAAAATCAGTAAGTAGTTCGTAGGTCACTTTGCACATGCGTTTAAGTTACTGTGGGGCAATATTATTATTGCCCTTTTAAAGGGTGTGGTGATCGCGTTCGGAGAACCCGACCTACTTTAATGGCTGGATTATTTTATCGTCCAGCTGTCTTTGCCTTGTATCAGGTCTTCAAGTGTACCGGCACCTTGTGATTCTTTCGCCGTATCAATTTGCTCAAGAATCAGATCTTCGTAAGTCGATTTAGTTTTATCCTGATAGAGCACACCAAAAGCCACCGGAAAATCGGGTCCGCCTAAGCGAGCCAGTGCTTCCACGTATGCCGAATTAGTGCTGTCTTCATCATGGACGACTAAAGAGGATTCATCGATACCGTTTTCTCCGAGTTTCACCACTTCAAAACCAAAACCGTTTTGAATTAAGCCCTTGTCACCCTCCTTACCAAAGATCAGCGGTTTACCGTGCTCGAGGTAGAGCATATTGTCATCCTTTACATCTTTAGCAGCCACCTCGTCCCAAATATTATCATTGAAGATCGGACAGTTCTGAAGGATTTCGATAAAGGATGTCCCCTTATGTTCTGACGCTCTTAAAAACACAGGTGCCATATGCTTCGGAAACTTATCAATTGTCCGGGCAATAAATGTTGCACCGGAACTGAGCGCAGTGGAGATGGGATGAATCGGTTGTTCTATCGAGCCCATCGGAGATGTCTTTGTTTTCATTCCGGTTTCAGATGTCGGGCTGTACTGCCCCTTAGTCAAACCATAGACCTTATTGTTAAAGAGTAGCAATTTGATATCCGGATTGCGGCGCAATAGATGAATAAGGTGATTGCCGCCGATACTCAGAGCATCGCCATCACCGGTAATCTGCCAAACCGTCAGATCGGGCCTGGCGATTTTAATGCCTGTTGCTATTGTCGGTGCGCGACCGTGCACTGTATGAAACCCGTAGGTCTTCATGTAATAGGGGAATCGACTGGCACAGCCAATACCACTGACAAAAACAAGTTCGTGGTTGCTGTGACCCAACTCGGCCATGGCTTTCTGAATCGATTTCAGGATTGCATAGTCTCCACAACCCGGGCACCAGCGAACATCCTGGTCGGAGGAAAAATCTTTTGCTTTCAAATTCATCGTCAGTCCTTTAAGAGTTCGTTAATTTTGCTGTGGATTTCTTTGACCGTAAATGGCCGGCCCTGCAAAATATTAAAAGAAATACAATCGATCAAATATTTACTGCGGATCAAATCAGAAAGTTGACCAAAATTCATTTCAGGAACAAGTACCTTGTCAAAACGTTTAAGTATTTCTTCCAGGTCGTTTGGCAGTGGATTGATATGTCGTAGATGCACTGCACTTACATCCAGGCCTTCTCCCTGCGCCTGTTTCACCGCAGTCGTGATTGCCCCATAGGTACTGCCCCAGCCTAAAATTAGTAAAGAGCCTTTTTTATTGCCAAGTATGTCTGTTGGCTTAAAGGTATTGGCAATACGTTGTACTTTTTCGCAGCGCAGTCGACTCATTTCCTCATGATTTGCCGGATCGTAACAAACCTCGCCAGCTTCATTTTTTTCCAAACCACCAATACAATGCTCCAGCCCAGGCGTACCGGGTATGGCCAACTTGCGAGCCAGCGTTTCCGGGTCGCGGGCATAGGCGACATAGTCATCGCCTTCTTTTGCAGTAACGATCTCAATCGCTTCCAAACTATCCACACTTGGTAATTTCCAGGGTTCTGCTCCCATGCCAATAAGACCATCGCTAAGAACGTAGACTGGCGTATTAAACTTTAGGGCAATCCGTGCCGCCTCGATAGCCGTATCAAAGCAATCTGCCGGTGAACGCGCCGCCAAAACAGGAATCGATGTTTCACCATGCAAACCATGCAGCGCTTGATTCAGGTCCGCCTGCTCTGTCTTTGTTGGCAATCCGGTGCTGGGTCCCCCGCGTTGAATATTGAGAATCAACAGCGGTAGCTCAGTAATAAATGCCAGTGAAATCATTTCTCCGATGATACTGATACCCGGACCACTTGTACAGGTGACGCCAATTTGTCCGGCATAACTCGCACCGATAGCGATACCGATGGCAGCCAATTCGTCTTCGGCCTGCACGGTTTTTACACCGTAGTTTTTGTATTTAGCAAGTGTTTCAAGAACCGGTGAAGCAGGGGTAATGGGATAACCACCCATAACAATACCACGATCAGCCAGCATGCCTGCAGCGATCAAGCCAAGAGACATTGCTTCGTTACCGGATACTTTGCGGTATACACCCGGCTCAGTAATTCCCGGAACCTTATAGGACGTGCTGATTTGTTCAGTGGTTTCACCAAAATTGTAGCCCGCATTCAGCACCTTGGTATTGGCATCGACCACCCCGGGTAATTTTGCCCACTTTGTCGCAATCCACGATTCAACAAAATCGATCGGCCGGTTGTAGGTCCACATCATAAAACCAAGTGCAAAGAAATTACGGCAGCGGTTTTTATCGGTGGTTTTTAGCTCTGTATTCTTCAATGCTTCAAGAGTAAAACGGTCCATTTCGATAACCACGAGATTGTATTTTTCAGCGAGCTCACCAGTGCTAAGCGGGTCACTCTCATAGCCTGCCTTTTTAAGATTGAGTTCTGTAAAGGCGGATTGATTCACCACCAGCATCGATTTAAGTGGCAAATCATCGATATTGCTTTTTAGAGCAGCCGGGTTCATCGCCACCATTGCATCTGGCGCATCACCAGCAGTCATTATTCGGCCACCGCCAAACTGCAGCTGAAAACCTGAAACCCCGGCTATGGTGCCCTTCGGGGCGCGGATTTCAGCGGGAAAATTAGGAAATGTACTGATATCGTTACCAACACGGGCACTGCTCTGTGTAAAGAGCTCACCCACCACCTGCATCCCGTCTCCAGAATCACCGGCAAATCGAACAACTGCTGCATCCAGCTCGATACTTTCCTGTGCATCTACACTCGCTGACATATAACCTCAATACCTGCATTGTTAAAATGTTTATATTTAATTAAAAACTGCTCAAATAATTAAGCACTTAGTTCTGTTTATTCAATAAGCATTTAGACGTATAAACGGTAAAAATCACATTTCACAGTATGCATTAATAAGTTTTTACCTTTAATTTCAACCTAGCTCAGAATTTGACCCTGTCTATCAACCAGCCTGGATAATTCACAAATAGCCAGCCTGGATTAAAGCTTGAAATTAGTCGTGCTTGGCATAGTTTAAAACTTCATTCTAACACATTCACGGAAACTATTATGAATCACATATGCATTTTAATCGCTGTCTTGGGCTTAGTTCTCACAGGCTGTCAAACAGGTACTAATGCTAATAATACACCGGTAATAGACCAAAGTTACCTGAAAAAACATACAAAAGATAGCAGCAAAAGCCTGGTTTTTGTATTACCGAATAAAATGAAAGTCATTTTACTTTCAGATAAAGCATTTAATGATTCCGCAGCCTCGCTCAATGTCTCTGTCGGATCTCTCAGCGACCCCAAAGAAAGAGGCGGGCTGGCACACTTTCTCGAACATCTCCTGTTTATGGGTACAGAAAAATACCCCAATGTGGCTGACTACAGAAATTTCTTAAAAAAACATGGCGGTTATTCAAATGCATACACCGCAGGGACTGATACTAACTACCACTTTAAAATACATAATAAGGAACTCGATGGGGCACTGGATCGTTTTTCTCAATTTTTTATCGCCCCGCTCTTTTCCAAAAAATATATCGAACGAGAAAAAAATGCGGTAAATTCTGAATTTCAGAAAAATCTACAAAATGATTATTGGCGCCGTAGGCATCTAACCAATTCACTATTTAAAAAGGGTCATGCAATAAATCACTTTTCCACAGGAAATTTAAACACCCTGAAGGGTATTAAACGCGATGAATTCATTCGCTTTTACGACCGCTACTATTCAGCGAATCGCATGACACTGGCCATTCTCAGTAACAAGCCCCTTGAGGAAATGAAAAGCATGGTGCTCAAGTATTTTACAAAAGTTAAAAACAACGATCGCCCTGTCCTGCACTTCGACCCGGTTTTCCTTGAAGAGAAGCCAAGCTTTCGCTTATTAAAAGTGGAACCGGTTAAAGACAGTCGCTTATTAAACATCATCTTCCCTTTGCCTGATTTCAATAAATACATGCTCAATAGGCCAGATGGTATGATCGGCTTTTGTATTGGCCATGAGGGCAAAGGCTCCCTGCTCTCTTATTTAAAGCAAAAGGGCTATGCCACCTCACTCAGTGCCGGCGGACATATGCATACCCTGGATTACGGCAGATTTTCTATAACGATGAATCTCACGGCCTTGGGGCTCAAACATTATAAGGAGGTCATTAAAGCCTGTTTGGTTTATATTGAAAAACTCAAAAAAGACGGCGTTCCTGAACATGCATTTTCCGAATCCAAAAACCTCAGCGCCCTAGGGTATACATATGATAATCATGGTGAAGGTACAGGTCGTGCCATTGGGCTTGCCAGCAGATTAGCAGATTACCCCATGGAGATTGCGGAGAAGCAACCCTACCTTTACAGCAGCTTAAACCCCAAAGCCAATAGCTTTTTACTCAGCTACCTGCGCCCCGACAACATGCTCTGTACCCTGGTCGCAAAAGGCCTGAAGACGGATAAGACCGAAGCTGTTTATGGAACAAAGTACAGCTATTCAGAAAGCGATGCCGATTACAAAGAGCTACTCACTCTGCGAAGCATTGAAGCACTCGAACTACCACGCGCAAACCCATTCATTCGCGATACCCATGAACTGCTACCTAGTAAGGAAGGCGCCAGCGAGATACCACAAAAAGTTGTCGATGATAAAGCGGCGATTCTCTGGTACAGCCAGGACCACGAATTTAAACGGCCAAAAATCAGCGCCCGTTTTCAAATCTTACTGCCACGAAAATTATTATCTCCAAAATCCTATGTCTTGATGAAGCTTTATACCTCTTGCCTGAATGAACAGTTAAATGAAATTGCCTACGAGGCCTCGGAGGCAGGTGTCTCCTACTTCCTGTCTTATAGTATAAAAGGTCTTGAGCTTGGTGTTAGTGGATATTCCAGTTCTGTACAGCCCCTGTTTAAACGTGTTCTGCAGTCTCTGTCCAATATAACGATTTCAGAAACCCGCTTCAATGCCATCAACGATCGTATTACACGCGGCTGGAAAAACTTTGAGATGGGCCCGGCCTGGCGCATGTCACAATTTGCATCCTCACGGATTCGCAGTGAAACGTTCTATGTTCCAAAGGAACTATTACCCATAATTATGAAGGTGAAATTTGCTGATGTAAAAGCATTTGGCAATCAATTGCTGCAAACAACCTTTATCAACTCCTTAATCCATGGTAACATCACAAAGCAAGAATCCATTCAAATGTTGCGTGACCTGCAAGCGTCACTAAAAAGTAAAACGCTTGATAAAAAACTGGCGTCCTACCCTGGCGTTTTAATTCAAAAAAATAAGGCCGATCTTTATGTGTACCAGGTGCCGTCAAATAACTCCGCCATATGGTCGAGCTATTATTTCGGTGAAGATAGTCCAGCGCTTCGAGCCGCCTCCCGGGTAATAGACAATTTCATAGAAAGCCCATACTATACCCAAATGCGCACCAAAGATCAGCTGGGCTATATTGTCTGGTCATTTGCATCGCAAAGACACGGGACCTATTACCTCTCCTTTATCATCCAATCCGGCACACACCCAGGCGATGCATTATTAAATAAATCTGAACCCTTTGTACGAACATTGCCGGATAAGTTCAAAGCCATAAGTAAAGTCCAGTTCGAACAACTTAAACTCGCAGTAGAAACATCCCTCTTAAAAAAGCCCAAGTCCATTTCAGCAAAACGCTCCCGCTTCTATACACAAGCATTTGAACATGATGCCGAATTCGACCGCATAAAGAAGGAAATAGCCGCATTGAAAAAGTTGACCCAAAAACAAGTACATGCGTATTTCGAGAAAGCCATAAACCCGGCGACAAGCAAAAAAATCGATATCCTGATTTTTGCCAAGCAGCATAAGATTCCTGATAGTATCAAAGCAACAATTACTGATATACCTGCTTTCAAAAAAACACAGAGTTATCGTTTAAAAAATTAATTAAAGGAATTTGAAATGTCCATTCTGAAGTTTGATGAGTCACCCTTGTATGACAATACGTTGGGAAATATGGCTCTGCAATTTCGTGAACGTGGATTCGCAACAGTACCAAATGTATTTGATAGAGATAGTGTTGATGACTATCGCGAAATGATCCTTTCGCGAATAGTTAATAAAAACAATCATTTATCAATTCCAATGAATAATCCAGACATACTCGACATTGCCCGAGCACCTAATTTGATTCGTGCTTTAAAGACAGTTTTTAACTATGACGGAAATCCGGCTGCTGCAACACTTTTTCATCCCTCCTGGCTTGTCGCAAATGCAGATCCTGATGAAAATGAAAAACGAAGTGGCTGGCACAAAGACGGCGACCACGATTGCTACCATAGTCTTTTTGGTTATTCGTTCCCGCGACGTGTGCATATCTGGGCTACCCTTGAAGATGTAACCATTGATCATGGTCCAACATACGTCATTCCAGGATCCCACAGGGACATTAACAAATCACCCTATAATGATGAATTTCAAGAAGAACCGTTAATTTGCAATAAAGAGAATGTTATCCTCTGGGACCAACGTATATGGCATAGAGGGTCACCACGACGTATACCGGGATATCGACTGATTGCAATTTTTGGTTTTATGGGCACCATCCCGTTGCGTAAACGAACAGAAGCGCAAAAAGAAGCATGTCGACTGGCTAAATCCGATGATGAAAAAGTGATCTTTGGTGGATTATTTGCCAATGACTCCGACGGCTAATAATCTCTCATTTCCCAAATCAAATCGTCTGAATGACTTGTAACTAAGCAGGAAAGCCAGACCTTCTCCCTTCATGATAAAATTAATATATCACATCGCTGTTTTTGCGATCACCGGTGGCCTGATTGCCATCACGTTTAAATGGTGCGACCTAAATGGCTGGGACAATTCTCTCATGAGCATGGGGTTTTATCGGTCTGTTATCATCGGCTTGATATATCTGGCTTATGCCTGGCCACGCCGCGAAGCACTTCTTCCAAAAGGAAAAGCTAAGACATACCTAATCGTATCGTCGCAATTAAAAACAATTTCAAATGCATTATTAATTTATATCTTATCAATGTTAGATGTATCATTGGCCATGGTTATGTATGCCTGCATTTTTCCTATGTTCTCATTGGTGATGACTCGTCTGGCAAACCCGGTAAAAGATAAATTAACTAAAGGTCGCATCGCGGGTTGTATACTTGGTGGCATTGCTGCTGGCTTAATGGCTTTTAAGGGAGACCCCAGTTTAAGCACTTTCTTGTTTATAATAATTATGTTAATGTGTTTTACAGCTGCTCTACATGTTCTTATTGAGTGCAAAGCTATAGAGCATGGTGCCACCCAAACCCAAAGTATGCTTGCTGTCACCTTATATTCCGCTCCAGGCTATTTAGTACTCGCATTAATTTTCGGAGAAAGCTTAACCGCAGGTTTTAGCAACACTGCCGGAATTTGGGCCTTCACTATTAGTATCATTATTGGTACTTGGCATTTCATTTCTCGCCGGGCATTCATGGGAATGTCTCAGATGTCAGGCTATGTCTTGATCAGCTCATTACCATTTGTCGTTTCGATTCTTGTCTCAGTCCTATTCCTGGGTGAACAGTTGAATGATTTGACGATTCTTGGCATAGTAATTGTCCCAATTGCCTTGTGGATTGGTCGCCTAAAGAAGAAAAATGACCCAAATGAAGGGATTGAAAATACCGGAAATTAATAAGATGGTGCAGTATTCCCGGGATACTCAAGCACTGGTTGAGAATGGAAAAAATGAAGAAACCCTCGAGCGTTTGCTCTGGTACTCCGAACGCGAGTAGCACATAGCTACCGAACTACAAAGATCCGTAGGTGAACGCGACTAGCACATAGCTACTGAAGTACAATGATCAGTAGGTCGGGGTCTCCGAACGCGACTAGCTCACGACTTTATCAGCATTTGAGGGATCGCGCTCGGAGATCCCGACCTACTAATTGTGAAAAATTAGCCTCAAATTTCATTTTGTTAGGGCGAGGCGGGAGCCCGGCCATTCGGATTTGCGTGGAAAGAGCATTTCCTAAACGAAATTTAAGCTGCCGAAATTTTTAAAATCATGGAAGTTGTTGTCAATGTCCAGACACCAGGCCCATTGCGTCAGCTGCTCATTATCATGGTCGATCCTGTAAAAATTTGCGCGCCATTTACTCCCGGCTTTGGGTGAGATATTTCCCATGCCTGTCATAAGCGTAAAGGGAATAAAAAACTCCGTCTTCCAGGAGTCTACTGATGCTCCAGGGCTTCTTTCGCCGCCTTGCACACTGGTTTCATGGCGGCAACAACGATCTCCGCCGTAGTGCCAGGGCAGCCAACCACGAAATGAATCGCCACTATTTGTTACACACAAAGGCAATTCGAAATTCAGCGGGCTTATTTCATATTCGAAGTAAACAGCGTGCATTTCATCCGGCCATAAAAATACTTCGATAACATCCTCCGTGAAAAGATTGGCCATATCCTCCTCAATCGTACAGCTCAATTTGCTGTCTTCACAATCAAAAAGAAAGTAGACCCCGGTATTTGAATAGGCAATCTTGAATTGAGTCTGATAGTCCAATGCCCCATTACCTAATTTGCTCAAACTCGTCCATGGTAAATCCTGCCATACCCTTGCATCACCAGTACCAGTCACTTCAAAATCATCACATACTTGTATATCTATTTCCATCAGTCTGCCTTTCTTAATATTTGTTCTTGGTAATTAGCGGAATTTTCAAGATACTGTATCCTTATACTTTGTCCAGAATATACGAATAACTGATTGTAGTCAGATTGTCAGGATAGATTTAAAAAACTACAAAACTAGCTATGTTAAAACTTTAAGAAATTTCATATAAAAAGGAAAATGAAATGAAGTACTCAATGATTCTGGTTTTCATAAGTTTTTATATTCCACACTGTTTTGCAGAAAAGCAAGATGACGCATTTTTTAAGGCTGTTACAAAAGGTGATGTGAAAATAGTTGAAGCATATCTAAAAAAAGATAAAAAGCTAATTAATAAAAAATTGCTTGGTGGGCTTACTGCGATATTCTACGCTTGCAGTAATGGTCAATTGGAAATGATAAAATTATTAGTTAAATATGGGACAGATGTAAATCATCCTTACAATGAGCAATTTTATCCAATATCTTTTGTAAGCTCGTATTATGATAAAAAAGCTGTGCCGATTTATTCATTTTTAATCAAAGAAGGGGCTGATATGAATAGCGTTCATGGGTCATCCAAAAACGGGATATTACATAACTTGGCACGGGGAAATAAAATAGAATCATTAAAGCTTTTTATTGAAAAGGGAGCAAAAATTGATATTAAAAACTCAAAGGGGCATACTCCCCTGTATTTGGCATGTATCAATAAAAAAATAGAAGCTATGCAGATGTTAATTGCTGCTGGTGCAGATGTTAAATCAGTAATAAGCTTAATTGAAAATCAAAAATATCATCCATCTAAGCGACAACAAATTGCTTCATTGAAAAGACATAGTGATCAGAAATTAAAAGGCTTAGAAGAATGTTATATAAATATGCGAAAATTGAGTAAATATTTCTTAATGTATTCGGGTGATCGTAATGGGAAATTCCCTGAATCTTTATCAGCTATAATTAAAAATGATACTATTTACAAATTGAAAAATAATTATCATTGTACAAAATTTCTTAAAAATTCTAAATCAAAGAAGACCACTTATACATATGTTGGAAATGGTGTAAAAGACACAGATCCAATTGCCACTAAAAAAATTATCCTATATGATGCTGAAGCGCATAATGGGTGGATTAATTGTTTGTTTGTGGATGGACATGTTGAATCAATAATCCTCGAAGGTAAAAGCACCCTTCAGGCTTTCGAAAAACTTGGTTTCTTGATTAGTCCAACTAAGAAGTAGCGGAGCTCTCGGTCCCAATTATAAATAGAAACTATGCCTTTCTAAACCTTGTCCCAGCCGGGGAACTCGTTCATTTTACCGTTTTTATAATCCTCATAGCTACAATCTGCATAGGGTCCGACCTTGGCCCAAAAGGATTGCCAAATTTCTTCCGTGCGATTTTGGTCCGGGGCGCGCCAGTCCTCTTGTTCCTTATAATTGGCGAGTAGCTCATCTTTCTTGCGCCCCATTTCGGCAACTTGTCCGCTGACCATTGCCTCGCCAAATTCTCTACTTGCAATTTCATCCGGTTCAAATGACATGAGCCCCGCGTATTTCCCGCCTAGCTCTGCATCGACCTGGCGACGCTCGAGATCAACATGCTCTGGAGAAATTGTCATCAGCTGCGAGGTTTCTATTTTTCCCGCATGGTCGCCGCCATACTCAGGATTCAATTCCCAATCCGCACAGGCATAGAGCTGAATTGGTGAACCGCTTGCCATCACATAATACTCACAAAGCAGGCGAAGGAATATTTCGATGCCACCATAATGCCCGGTAACAAGGATGGCTGCCTTGAAACCCCTCGCATCAAATGCCCGTACTTGATGCATCACAATATTAAAAAAAAGTTTACATGGAATAGAGCTGCAAAGGTTTTGTAAAACTCCCACATCACATAGCCAGCCAT
>JABSQK010000689.1 GCA_013215875.1 Lentisphaeria bacterium | reverse complement strand
TTTAAAGAAGCACAAAATTACCTCACCCCAGTATATTTACTGGTTATTATTCCAGTCATACTTTCCGGCTTACCAGGCATCGATTTAACCACAAAGTCGGCCCTGGTTCCAGTATTAAATGTCGCCCTGCTCATGAAAGAACTGCTGGTCGAGGCGCCTTCAAAAGATTTAATCATCATCGTCCTAATCGCCAACTGTCTCTATAGTGTCATCTCCCTCCTAATTGCCGTACGGGTATTTCAAAGTGAAGAGATCCTCCTCGGTGGTGATAAAAACTGGCGTGAAATTTTTAGAATCAAGAAGAATGGTATGCAGCTGCCAAGCCTTGAGATGGGGATCTCATTTTTTGCCTTGGGGCTCATCTTTTATTTCTATATCGGCAGTATGCTGCAAAAACCATCCAATCTCATCGAAGGCGTGGTCTTATCGCAATATCTCCTCTTGCTCGCACCAGCCATTATTCTAGCCATTTTATTTAAGTACAACAAGCGAGAAACCTTTTCATTAAAAACCCCCGGTGCCTTACAAACCGTCGCGGTATTTATGATGGGCCTGAGCTCCTGGATAGTTCTGAGCTTTGTCGCCTCAATTGTCCAGGGCTATATTCTTAAAGAGCCACCGATAATTTCAGAAATGATGAATCAGGCTTTGGGATTGACCAGTGATAAATACCCCTTGCTTGTTATCCTTTTTGCATTTGCGGTCACCCCGGCAATATGTGAAGAAATCTTTTTCCGCGGCATGATCATGTCCGGTTTGCGGCAGCGTCTGCCCAAGTGGTATGCGATTGGCCTGACAGCTATCTTCTTCGGTATTTTCCATGTGAGCATCTACAAAATCGTTCCTACAGCAATCATCGGATTGGTGGTCACCTGGATCGTTTGGGAAACAGGCTCCATATTTGCTGGTATGCTCTTTCACTTTATGCACCACGCCCTCGGCCTTCTGGTCATGAAACTGAATTGGTTCCCAGAATTGATGGTTGAGGATAAAATGAACTGGGCACAGTTTAGCGGCTTTGTTGTTCTATTCATTGCAGGGCTGGTCTTGTTTATCTACGCCACTCGAAAAAAGGCAGAAGCAGTGCTGCCGGATTCTGCTGAAATACCTGAAAATTCCCAGGAAGCATAGCTTAATTTGGCGTTATAATGAACGATAAAGCATGGGTGAATATATAAATAAATTATTAAATCTTGCTCGAAAACGGTGGTATATTACACTATTTATTGCGCTGATATGCGCTTCACCTTTTCTGCTTGTGATGTGGCGTGTGCATAAAATTAAGGTGGCCATTGCTCAGTTGAAGAAGCAGAAGAATCCTCAACAATATACTGATCCTGCTGAAATTGATAATAAAACGCCTAAAGCAAATGAATTCAAAAACAAACATTATAAAGTTTCCACAGATGTAACTATCCCTAAAACGGCGGAGAAAATAAATGCTAGTTTTGTTTTTATGAATGGAGAGTATATAGAAACTCCATACCAAATTTATTTTAATAAGGGATGGTTGATGTTAAATAACAGATACTTGGTAGAACTCTCCACTTGGCCAATTTGGCTTACTGGTGAAGATAAGCCTCCTGCGGATGTATTTATAAATGCCAAATCCTTTGATGATCTAACTATAAGTAAACATAGAACATGGCATTATACTAAAGTAGCTTGGATCTATAGGCATTTTAAGGGCCAAGAAAGAAAAACTGAAATTATTAATTTTTTTGAAAGTCTATCATTTGTGGAATCGGCTGATTTCGATTCTGGAATGTCTGAAGTTCATGTGAAATTAACTAATGGCGAAAAAAAAATCATCGAGTATCCATATTTAAACAAACAAACTGGAATAACTAGAGAATACTTAAAGAAACATATTGTTTATAGAGAAGAAACAATGATTAAGTCGCTCAAAAAAAATCACACATATTTGTATTTTAGTAACGGATTGTCTCTTTCATTTGGAAATATAAAAGACATAAAAGAAATGAGGCAGGTTCTTAAGTCTAAAAAATCCCCTGAAGAAAAGCTCGCGATTCTTCGACGTATGAAAATCGTACCAGACATAGAAGACCGATTTGTTATATCACTAGTGGAAAACTATAAAGATTCAAAGCAATTGGATAAAAGACTTGATGATTTAGTTAATGCGAACTAAGCAAAGATAAAGCCTAGAACTATCCGAGCAACCTGGAATAAATCGCTAGGCTGTGATCTAACAAGAAATAAGTTAGGGTAAGAAAATGAAACAAATAAAATATAAACGAATTATTTTGTTAATTTGCTTTTTCTGCATCGCATATTTTACGATCTCTTATTGTTGTAATGCACCCCTTTTTCAAGGGGGATGATTACGTAGTATACTGCTCCCATTTAAGACGTTCCTAAAATAATGTAGTATAGTAACTATAAAATCAAAGGAAATGGAACATGAAACGTAGAAAATGGACATCTGAAGAAAAGCTAAAAATCGTCATAGATGGTCTGCAGGGAAACT